>JBEVLR010000187.1:0-17223 GCA_040509075.1 Burkholderiaceae bacterium
CGTGGTGAAATTGGTAGACACGCTATCTTGAGGGGGTAGTGGCGAAAGCTGTGCGAGTTCGAGTCTCGCCGTCGGCACCAGTCTCTATAGATGCTATTTGAATGGATCGGCATTCCCGCGAAAGGCAGGCCGATCGGGGCGCCCGGTGTCCTCTTCACGGGAATTCTTTGCCGAGCCCTTTGCCTTGACGACGATGAGAATTCACGGCGAAAAGGGCGGGCGCGCTCGGGATCGACTTTCGGCGACCCGTTGGGGAGCTCCCTTTTTCGGTCCGCATCAGACAAACGGCGACGCCTGAAACGACACCCGACAAGCCATGGATCTGTCCGCCTATCTACCCGTCATCCTGTTCATCCTGGTCGGTACGGTCATCGGTATCCTGCCCCAGGCGCTCGGCTTCCTGCTCGGCCCGAATCGGCCCGACGCGCAGAAGAATTCGCCTTACGAATGCGGCTTCGAGGCTTTCGAAGACGCCCGCATGAAATTCGACGTCCGCTACTACCTCGTGGCGATCCTGTTCATCCTGTTCGATCTCGAGATCGCATTCCTGTTTCCGTGGGCCGTCGCGTTGAAGGACATCGGCGCAACGGGCTTCTGGGCAATGATGATCTTCCTGGCGATCCTCGTCGTCGGTTTCATCTACGAATGGAAAAAGGGCGCGCTGGACTGGGAATGATCCCGGTCCGGGCGACAGCACATGGCAAAAGGAAATGAAGGTCTGTTGAAGGAAGGGTTCGTCGCCACGTCGGTGGACACCCTCGTCAACTGGTCCAAGACCGGATCGCTCTGGCCGATGACGTTCGGCCTCGCGTGCTGCGCGGTCGAGATGATCCATGCGGGCGCCGCCCGCTACGACATCGACCGTTTCGGCATGCTGTTCCGGCCGAGCCCGCGCCAGAGCGACCTGATGATCGTCGCGGGCACGCTGTGCAACAAGATGGCGCCCGCGCTGCGCAAGGTCTACGACCAGATGGCCGAGCCGCGCTGGGTGCTCTCGATGGGCTCGTGCGCCAATGGCGGCGGCTATTACCACTACAGCTATTCCGTCGTGCGGGGATGCGACCGCATCGTCCCGGTCGACGTTTACGTCCCGGGTTGCCCGCCCACGGCGGAAGCGCTGCTCTACGGCATCCTGCAGCTGCAGGCCAAGATTCGAAGAGAGAACACGATCGCGCGCGCCTGACGAAACCGGCGCATCGACATGTCTGGCAGGAAGACAGAAAAAATGACCCAACGACTCGATCTCCTGCAAGCCGCCCTCGAGGCCGCGCTGGGTGCCAGGATCACCCGGTTCAAGCGGGAACGCGGCGAGATCACGATCACCGTGCCCGCGGCCGAATCGCTCGCGGCGGCCTCGCGGCTGCGCGACGATCCGACGCTCGGCTTCGAGCAGCTGGTCGACCTCTGCGGCGTGGATTATTCGTCGTACAAGGATCGGCCCTGGGATGGGCCGCGCTACTGCGTCGTTTCCCACCTGCTTTCCCTGTCGAACAACTGGCGCGTCCGGTTGAAGGTGTTCGCGCCCGACGACGACCTGCCCATCGTGCCGTCGCTGACGCCCACTTGGAACTCGGCCAACTGGTACGAGCGCGAGGCGTTCGATCTCTACGGCGTCATCTTCGAAGGCCACGAAGACCTGCGCCGCATCCTGACCGACTACGGCTTCATCGGCCATCCGATGCGCAAGGACTTCCCGGTCACGGGCCATGTCGAGATGCGCTACGACGCCGAGCAGCGCCGCGTCGTCTACCAGCCGGTCACGATCGAGGCGCGCGAAATCATTCCGCGCGTCGTGCGCGAAGACAACTACGGTGGCCTGCATTGAGGATGACGGCACCCGTGCGCGCCGGCGCGCCCCGGCGCGCTTCGCCCATCCGCTTGCGCACCGCTTCTGAACGGACAGCGAGTCATGGCTGAAATCAAGAACTACACGCTCAATTTCGGGCCTCAGCATCCGTCCGCCCACGGCGTGCTGCGTCTCGTGCTGGAGCTCGACGGCGAGGTCATCCAGCGCGCCGATCCGCACATCGGCCTGCTGCACCGGGCCACCGAGAAGTTGGCCGAAACCAGGACCTTCATCCAGTCGCTGCCTTACATGGATCGTCTCGACTACGTGTCGATGATGTCCAACGAGCAGGCCTACTGCCTGGCCATCGAGCGGTTGCTGGGCGTCGACGTGCCCGAGCGTGCGCAGTACATCCGCGTGATGTTCGCGGAGATCACCCGATTGCTGAACCACCTGATGTGGCTCGGCGCGCACGGCCTGGACTGCGGCGCGATGAACGTGCTGATCTACTGCTTCCGCGAGCGCGAAGACCTGTTCGACATGTACGAAGCGGTTTCCGGCGCGCGCATGCATGCCGCGTATTTCCGCCCGGGCGGCGTCTACCGCGACCTGCCCGACACGATGCCGCGGTACAAGGCCTCGCGCATCCACAACGCCAAGGCGATCTCGCGCATGAACGAGAACCGCCAGGGCACCTTGCTCGATTTCATCGACGACTTCTGCCGGCGTTTCCCCAAGCACGTCGACGAGTACGAGACGCTGCTGACCGATAACCGCATCTGGAAGCAGCGCACCGTGGGCATCGGCGTCGTCTCGCCGGAGCGCGCCCGCAACCTGGGCTTCACCGGCCCGATGCTGCGCGGCAGCGGCATCGAATGGGACTTGCGCAAGAAGCAGCCGTACGACGTGTACGACCGGCTCGATTTCGACATCCCCGTGGGCGTCAACGGCGACACCTACGACCGCTATCTCGTCCGCGTCGAGGAGATGCGCCAGTCCAACCGCAACGTCCAGCAGTGCAGCAAGTGGCTGCGCGCGAACCCGGGTCCCGTCATCACGACCAACCACAAGGTCGCGCCGCCCACCCGCACCGAGATGAAATCGAACATGGAGGAGCTGATCCATCATTTCAAGCTCTTCACCGAAGGTTTCCATGTGCCCGAAGGCGAGGCCTACGCCGCCGTCGAGCACCCGAAGGGCGAGTTCGGGATCTACTTGATCAGCGACGGCGCGAACAAGCCTTACCGCCTGAAGATCCGCGCGCCGGGCTTCGCGCACTTGGCCGCGATGGACGAAATGTCGCGCGGCCACATGCTGGCCGATGCCGTCGCCGTCATCGGCACCATGGACATCGTGTTTGGCGAGATCGATCGATGATGCAGTCTGAAACCACCCCCGCGCCGGCGCGCCTGTCGGCCGCCACGTTGGAACGCTTCGCGCGCGAAGTCGCCAAGTTCCCGTCCGAGCAGAAGCAGTCGGCCGTCATGGCCTGCCTGGCCATCGTGCAGAAGGAGGCCGGCTGGATCTCGCGCGAGGCCGAGGACGAGATCGCCGCCTACCTGGGCATGGCCCCGATCGCGGTCTACGAGGTCACGACGTTCTACAACATGTACAACCAGCAGCCGGTCGGCCGCTGGAAGCTCAACGTCTGCACGAACCTGCCGTGCCAGTTGCGCGACGGCCAGGCCGCGTTGGCGCACATCTGCAAGAAGCTCGGCGTCGCCGCGGGCGGCACGACGGCCGACGGGCAGTTCACGGTGCAGCAGAGCGAGTGCCTCGGCGCCTGCGCCGATGCGCCCGTGATGCTGGTCAACGACCGCGAAATGATCAGCTTCATGAGCGACGAGCGGATCGACGACCTGCTCGACACGCTCCGTCAGGCGAAGTGAGGCGCTGAAAGAATCCTTATGGTCGATCTTTCCCGATTCAAGGCGCAGGGCGCCGAAACCGCGTTCCACGGCCGCCATCTGAATCCGCAGATCATGGCGGGGCTGGACGGCGTGAACTGGCGCCTGAAGGACTACGAGGCGCGCGGCGGCTATCAGGCGTTGCGCAAGATTCTCGCGGCCGGGGGCGGCATGACGCCCGAGCAGGTCGTCGCCGAAGTGAAGGCCTCCGGCCTGCGCGGCCGCGGCGGCGCCGGTTTTCCCACCGGCCTGAAGTGGAGCTTCATGCCGCGCCAGTTCCCGGGCCAGAAGTACCTCGTCTGCAATTCCGACGAAGGCGAACCGGGCACGTGCAAGGACCGCGACATCCTCGCCTACAACCCGCACATCGTCATCGAAGGGATGATCATCGGCGCCTACGCGATGGGCATCTCGGTGGGCTACAACTACATCCACGGCGAGATCTTCGAGATCTACGAGCGTTTCGAGCAGGCCCTAGAGGAGGCGCGCGCCGCGGGCTACCTCGGCGACCGCATCCTCGGCTCGGGCTACAGCTTCCAGCTGCACGGGTTCCACGGCTTCGGCGCCTACATCTGCGGCGAAGAGACCGCGCTGCTCGAATCGCTCGAAGGCAAGAAGGGCCAGCCGCGCTTCAAGCCGCCGTTCCCCGCCAGCTTCGGCGTCTACGGCAAGCCCACGACGATCAACAACACCGAGACCTTCGCGGCCGTGCCCTGGATCATCCGCAACGGCGGCCAGGCCTATCTCGATTGCGGCAAGCCGAACAACGGCGGCACGAAGATCTATTCGGTCGTCGGCGACGTGAACAAGCCGGGCAACTACGAGATCCCGATGGGGACGCCGTTCTCGACGCTGCTCGAGCTCGCCGGCGGCGTGCGCGCCGGGCGCAAGCTGAAGGCCGTGATCCCCGGCGGATCGTCGGCGCCGGTGCTGCCGGCTTCGATCATGATGGAGCTGACGATGGACTACGACTCCATCGCGAAGGCCGGTTCGATGCTGGGTTCCGGCGCCGTCATCGTGATGGACGATTCGCGCTGCATGGTCGAGAGCCTGCTGCGCCTGTCCTACTTTTACCAGCACGAGTCCTGCGGCCAATGCACGCCTTGCCGCGAAGGCACCGGTTGGCTGTGGCGCATGGTCGACCGCATCGAGCACGGCCACGGGAAGATGGAGGACATCGACCTGCTGAACTCGGTGGCCGACAACATCCAGGGCCGCACGATCTGCGCGCTCGGCGACGCGGCGGCGATGCCCGTGCGCGCGATGATCAAGCACTTCCGCAGCGAGTTCGTCCACCACGTTGAACACAAGACCTGCCAGGTTCCGGCCGCGGCCTGACCCGAGGCGAAAACACCCATGATCGACATCGAACTCGACGGCAAGAAGGTTTCGGTTCCCGAGGGCAGCATGGTCATGCATGCGGCCGACGCGGCCGACACCTACGTTCCGCACTTCTGCTACCACAAGAAGCTCTCCATCGCGGCGAACTGCCGCATGTGCCTCGTCGACATCGAGAAGGCGCCCAAGCCGATGCCGGCCTGCGCGACGCCGGTCACGCAGGGCATGATCGTCCGCACGAAGAGCGACAAGGCGATCAAGGCCCAGCAGAGCGTGATGGAGTTCCTGCTGATCAACCATCCGCTCGACTGCCCGATCTGCGACCAGGGCGGCGAATGCCAGCTGCAGGATCTGGCGGTCGGCTACGGCGGCTCGGCGTCGCGCTACACGGAAGAAAAACGCGTCGTCTTCCACAAGCCGGCGGGCCCGCTGCTGTCCATGGAGGAGATGAGCCGCTGCATCCACTGCACGCGCTGCGTCCGCTTCGGCCAGGAAGTCGCCGGCGTGATGGAGCTGGGCATGGCCCACCGCGGCGAACACGCCGAGATCCAGACCTTCGTCGGCCGCAGCGTCGATTCGGAGCTGTCCGGCAACATGATCGACATCTGCCCGGTGGGCGCGATCACGAGCAAGCCGTTCCGCTATCAGGCGCGCACCTGGGAGCTCTCTCGCCGGCGCAGCGTCAGCCCCCACGACTCGGTGGGCGCCAACCTCGTCGTCCAGGTGAAGAACAACCAGGTGCTGCGCGTCGTGCCGTACGAGAACGACGACGTCAACGAGTGCTGGATCGCCGACCGCGACCGCTTCTCGTACGAAGCGCTGAACAGCGACGCGCGCCTGAACGCGCCGATGATCAAGCAAGGCGGCGTGTGGCAGCGGGTCGACTGGCCCACCGCGCTCGCGTACGTCATCGACGGCGTCAAGCGCGTCAAGGGCGAGTTCGGCGTCGCCGGCATCGGCGCGCTGGGGCACGCCTCCAGCACGGTCGAGGAGCTGCACCTGCTCGGCAAGCTGGTGCGCGGCCTCGGCAGCGAGAGCGTCGACCATCGCCTGCGCCACGCCGACTTCTCGAACGTCGGCCGCGCGCGCTGGCTCGGCATGCCGATCGCCGCGCTGTCGACGCTCGATCGCGCGCTGGTCGTCGGGTCGTTCCTGCGCAAGGATCATCCGCTGTTCGCGCAACGCCTGCGGCAGGCCGCGCGCCAGGGGGCGCAGATCCACCGGCTCAACGCGCTGGCCGACGATTGGCTGCTGCCGGTGGCCACGCAGCTCACGGCCGCGCCCAGCGGCTGGGTCAAGGCGCTGCGCGACATCGCGCATTGCATCGCCCAGGTCAAGGGCAAGGCCGCGCCGTTCGTCGGCGAGGCCACCGATCGGGCGCAAGCGGTCGCCGCGTCGATGATGATGGGCGAGCGCAAGGCCGTTCTGCTCGGCAACGCCGCCGCGCAGCATCCCCAGGCGGCGGCGCTGCTGGCGTTGTCGCAATGGATCGCCGCCGAGACCGGCGCCGCCTGCGGCTACTTCGGCGAAGCCGGCAACAACGTCGGCGCGCAGTTGGTCGGCGCGCAGCCGGGCGCGGGAGGCCTGAACGCCGGGCAGATGCTGTCGCAGCCGATGAAGGCGCTGTTCCTGCTGAACGTCGAACCCGAACTCGACGCCGCCAATCCGGCCGCGGCGCGCGCGGCGCTCGCCGGCTCCGGATTGGTGGTCGCGCTGACGCCGTTCCGCAACGCCGCCTCCGATGTGGCCGACGTGTTGCTGCCCATCTCCCCGTTCACCGAAACCGCGGGCAGTTTCGTCAACGCCGAAGGCCGGCTGCAGACGTTCCAGGGTGTCGCCAAGCCGCTCGGGGAAACCCGCCCCGGCTGGAAGGTGCTGCGCGTGCTCGGCGACCTGCTGGGCCTGCCCGGTTTCAATCAGCAGTCCTGCGAGGAAGTGTTGGCGGAGGCGCTCGGCGACCCCGCCACGATCGCCGCCCGCCTGGGCAACGACGCCGCGTTGCCCGCTGCGCTGCCCATCGACGCCGCCGGCGGACGCGAGCCGGGTTTCGAGCGGATCGCCGACGTTCCGATCTACGCCACCGACAGCCTCGTTCGCCGTGCGCTGTCGCTGCAGTTGACCGCCGACGCGCGCTCGCCGCTCGCGCACCTGCCGGGCCGGCTCTGGTCCGACCTGGGCCTCGTCGCCGGCGACAAGGTGCGCGTGACCCAGGGCGCTTGCGAAGTCGTCCTCGGCGCCCGCCTCGACGACACGTTGGCGCCGACCGCCGTCCGCGTCCCCGCCGGCCACGTGCTGACCGCCGGCCTGGGCGCGTCGTTCGGCGCCGTCGGCGTCGCCAAGGCCTGAGGCGGGGCAACAGGAAAAGCCAATGATCGATTCCATCAATCAATGGGGTTTCGCCACGTTGGGCGGCACGCTGTGGCCCGTGGTCTGGGCGCTCGCGCGCATCGTCGCCACCGTCCTGCCGCTGCTGGGGCTCGTCGCCTACCTGACGCTTTGGGAACGCAAGGCCATCGGGTGGTCCCAGATCCGTCCGGGCCCGAACCGCGTCGGCCCGCTCGGCCTGTTCACGCCGCTGGCGGACGCCTGCAAGCTGATCTTCAAGGAAATCATCCGGCCGACGGCCGCCAACAAGATGCTGTTCCTGATCGCTCCGGTGATGACGATCATGCCGGCGCTCGCCGCATGGGCCGTCGTGCCGTTCGATCCGGGCATCGTGCTGGCCGACGTCAACGCGGGCCTGCTGTACGTGATGGCGATCACCTCGCTGGAGGTGTATGGCGTGATCATCGCGGGCTGGGCCTCGAACTCGAAGTACGCCTTCCTCGGGGCGCTCCGCGCTTCGGCGCAGATGGTCAGCTACGAGATCGCGATGGGCTTCTGCCTGGTCGTCGTGCTGATGGTCTCGGGCACGATGAACATGGGCGAGATCGTGATGCAGCAGGGCAGGGGCATGATGGCGTCGCGGGGCTTGGGCCTGCTGTCGTGGAATTGGCTGCCGCTGCTGCCGATCTTCTTCGTCTATTTCATTTCGGGTCTGGCCGAGACGAACCGCCACCCGTTCGACGTCGTCGAAGGCGAATCCGAGATCGTCGCGGGGCACATGGTCGAGTATTCGGGCATGGCCTTCGCGATGTTCTTCCTGGCCGAATACGCGAACATGATCCTGGTCTCGACGCTGTGCGTGATCATGTTCCTGGGTGGCTGGCTGAGTCCGTTCGGCTTCCTCGATTTCATCCCGCACTTCATCTGGCTGTTCGCCAAGGTGTTCTGCGTGGTGTCGTTGTTCCTGTGGGTGCGCGCGACGTTCCCGCGCTACCGGTACGACCAGATCATGCGTCTGGGCTGGAAGATCTTCATTCCCGTGACGCTGGTCTGGCTGGTCGTCGTCGGCCTGTGGATGCAGTCGCCGCTGTCGATCTGGAAATGAAGGCGAGGCTGATTCCCATGACCACCGTTACGACCCAACGCCCGTTCTCGCTGAGGGACTTCATCTCGAGTTTCCTCCTGATCGAACTCTGGAAGGGGATGAGGCTCACGGGCAAGTATTTCTTCTCGCCCACGATCACCGTCCAGTTCCCGGAGGAGAAGACGCCGATGAGCCCCCGTTTCCGCGGGCTGCACGCGCTGCGTCGCTACGAGAACGGCGAAGAACGCTGCATCGCCTGCAAGCTGTGCGAGGCCGTGTGCCCCGCGATGGCGATCACGATCGAATCCGACGTGCGCGCCGACGGCAGCCGCCGCACCACGCGTTACGACATCGACATGACCAAGTGCATCTTCTGCGGCTTCTGCGAGGAGAGCTGCCCGGTCGACTCGATCGTCGAGACGCACATCTTCGAGTACCACGGCGAGAAACGGGGCGACCTGTATTTCACCAAGGACATGCTGCTCGCCGTGGGCGACCGCTACGAAAGCGAGATCGCCGCCGCCAAGGAGGCCGACGCCAAGTACCGCTGAGCCGCTTTCGGGCGTCCGGCATACGGGGTACCGCATCACCATGACAATCACCGTCCTGTTCTACGTTTTCTCGGCCGTGCTGCTGGCCGCCTCGTTCGGCGTGATCACCGCGCGTTCGACCGTGCACGCCGCGCTGTTCCTCGTGCTCGCGTTCTTCAACGCCTCGTGCCTGTGGATGATGCTCAAGGCGGAATTCCTCGCGATCGCGCTGGTGCTCGTCTACGTCGGCGCCGTGATGGTGCTGTTCCTGTTCGTCGTGATGATGCTCGACGTCAACACCGAGGAGCTGCGCGAAGGCTTTTGGCGGGCGTTCCCGCTCGCCGCACTGGTGGGCGTGCTGATCGCGCTCGAAATGGCGCTGGTGCTGATGGGCGGCTTCCGCGTCGTCGACGGCCCGGCGGCCGACGCCGTCGCGGCCAAGATGGGCAACACCCGCTTGCTGGGCATCGAGGTCTACACGAACTACCTGTATCCGCTGCAGGTCGCCGCGGTGCTGCTGCTCGTGGCGATCATCTCGGCGATCGCGCTGACCTTGCGCCGCCGCAAGGACAGCAAGGCGATCGACCCGTCGCTGGCGCTGCGCGCGCGAAAGGCCGACCGCCTGCGCATCGTGCGGATGAAGGCCACGGTCGACCTGCCGTCGGTGACGCCCGCCGCCGCGCCCGCCAAGCCCGAAGGAGGGGTGAAATGAACATCGGTGAGATCTCGCTCGCCCACTACCTGACGCTCGGCGGCATCCTGTTCGCGCTGTCGGTGGTCGGCATCTTCCTGAACCGGCGCAACCTGATCGTGCTCCTGATGGCCATCGAGCTGATGCTGCTGGCCGTCAACCTCAACTTCGTCGCGTTTTCGCATTACCTGCCGGTGACGTCCGACCGCATGGCGGGGCAGGTGTTCGTGTTCTTCATCCTCACGGTGGCCGCCGCCGAGTCGGCCATCGGGCTGGCCATCCTGGTCGTGCTGTTCCGCAACCGCGCCACGATCGCGGTCGACGAACTCGACGCGCTCAAGGGATGAACATGGGCTCCCCCCGAAGCGCCTGCGGCGCCTCCCCCAGGGGGCGCAGCCGGCGGCCCGGCCGAGCCGGTGACGCGGCTCCCGCTTGGTTGCGTGCTCCTGAAAGTTCTTACCCATGCCTGTGAACCTTTCTTTGAATCAACTCCTGATCGTGCCCCTGGCGCCGCTGGCCGGCGCGATCGGCGCGGGCCTGTTCGGCCGCCGGATCGGCCGCGCCGGCGCGCACTGCCTGACGATCCTCGGCGTGCTGATCGCGTTCCTGGCCTCGGCCGACACGCTGTACCACGTCGTCGCCGACGGCGCGCGTTTTTCCGGCACCGTCTACGAATGGATGAACGTGGACGGCCTCAAGATGGAGGTCGGCTTCCAGATCGACGGCCTGAGCGCGATGATGATGTGCGTGGTGACCTTCGTGTCGCTGATGGTGCACCTCTTCACCATCGGCTACATGGACGGCGATCCGGGCTACCAGCGCTTCTTCTCGTACATCTCGCTGTTCACGTTCTCGATGCTGATGCTCGTGATGAGCAACAATTTCCTGCAGCTGTTCTTCGGCTGGGAAGCGGTCGGCCTCGTGTCCTACCTGCTGATCGGCTTCTGGTTCAAGAAGCCGACCGCGGTGTTCGCGAACATGAAGGCGTTCCTGGTCAACCGCGTCGGCGATTTCGGCTTCATCCTCGGCATCGGCCTGATCGCCTCGTACGCGCACACGCTGAACTACGGCGAGGCGTTCGACGCGTTCACGCAGACGGACGCGTTGTCGTCGCTCGCGCTGCCCGACACCGGCTGGATGCTGATCACCATGGTCTGCGTCTGCCTGTTCATCGGGGCGATGGGCAAGAGCGCGCAGGTGCCGCTGCACGTCTGGCTGCCCGATTCCATGGAGGGCCCCACGCCGATCTCCGCGCTGATCCACGCGGCGACGATGGTCACGGCGGGCATCTTCATGGTCGCGCGCATGTCGCCGTTGTTCGAGCTGTCCGACGCCGCGCTCGGCTTCGTGCTGATCATCGGGTCGATCACCGCGCTGTTCATGGGCTTCCTGGGCATCATCCAGAACGACATCAAGCGCGTCGTCGCGTATTCCACGCTGTCCCAGCTGGGCTACATGACCGTCGCGCTCGGGCTGTCCGCGTATCCGATCGCGGTGTTCCACCTGATGACGCACGCGTTCTTCAAGGCGCTGCTCTTCCTCGGCGCGGGTTCCGTCATCATGGGCATGCACCACGACCAGGACATCCGCAACATGGGCGGCCTGCGCAGGTACATGCCGATCACTTGGATCACCTCGCTGATCGGGTCGCTCGCGCTGATCGGCACGCCGTTCTTCTCGGGCTTCTACTCGAAGGACAGCATCATCGAAGCGGCCGGCGCCAGCCACCTCTACGGCGCGGCGTTCGCGCGGTTCTCGGTCACGGCCGGCGTGTTCATCACCGCGTTCTATTCGTTCCGCATGTATTTCCTGGTCTTCCACGGCCCGGAGCGTTTCCGGCACAAGCCGTTCCCGCCGGAAGCCGACGAAAGCGACGCGCATGCGCACGCCGACGCGCACGGCCACGACGGCCATCACGCGCACGAACCGCACGAACCGCACGAATCGCCGTGGGTCGTCTGGGTGCCGCTGGTCGCGCTCGCCGTCCCGTCGGCGGTCATCGGCGCGGTGACCATCCGGCCCATGCTGTTCGGCGACTTTTTCAAGGATTCGATTTTCGTCGACGCGCAGAAGCATCCGGCGATGGAAGAGTTGGGCCGGGAATTCGCCGGAGCCGCGGCCATGGGCGCGCATGCGTTCGCGTCGCTGCCGTTCGCGCTCGCGCTGCTGGGCGTCGCCGTCGCCTACTTGATGTATGTCGTCAAGCCGTCGTTGGCCGATCGGGCCGCGAAGGTCTTCGCGCCGATCGTGAAACTCCTCGAGAACAAGTATTACTTCGACTGGTTCAACGAGAACGTGCTCGCCGCCGGCGCGCGGCGGCTGGGCCGCGGCCGGTGGAAGGGCGGCGACCAGGGCGTCATCGACGGCCTGATCGTCAACGGTTCCGCGCGCGCGGTGGGCGCCTTTTCCGGCGTCGTGCGGTTGGTGCAGACCGGGCACCTCTACTGGTACGCGCTGGTGATGATCCTGGGGGTGTTCGGTCTGTTGACCTGGCAGCTCTGGCCGTACCTCCAGAGCGTCGCTCACTGATTCACAAGCCGGCGGAGAAGAACAATGAGTTTCCTGAGTCTGGCCGTCTGGCTGCCGATTGCGGCGGGGGTGGTGTTGCTGGCGATCGGTCGCGACGACAACGTGCGCGCCGTGCGCTGGTTCGCGCTCGTCGCGGCGTTCGCGGCGTTCATGGTCACCGTGCCGTTGATCACCGGATTCGACGCCGCGACGGCCGCGATGCAGTTCCAGGTCAACCTGCCTTGGATCGAGCGCTTCAACGCGAATTACCACCTGGGCGTCGACGGCATTTCCGTGTGGTTCGTGCCGTTGACGTCGTTCATCACGGTCATCGTGGTCGTCGCCGGTTGGGAGGTGATCACGCAGCGCGTGCATCAGTACATGGGCGCGTTCCTGATCCTGTCGGGCCTGATGATCGGGGTTTTCGCCGCGGTCGACGGCCTGTTGTTCTATACGTTCTTCGAAGCCACGCTGATCCCGATGTACATCATCATCGGCGTCTGGGGCGGCCCGCGGCGCATTTACGCGTCGTTCAAGTTCTTCCTATACACGCTGCTCGGATCGCTGCTGATGCTCGTCGCGATCGTCTATCTCTACTACAAGTCGGGCGGCAGCTTCGACATCCTCGCCTGGCATGCGCTGAAGCTGCCGCTGCAGGCGCAGACGCTGCTTTTCTTCGGGTTCCTGGCCGCGTTCTCGGTCAAGGTGCCGATGTGGCCGGTGCACACGTGGCTGCCCGACGCGCACGTCGAAGCGCCGACGGGCGGCTCCGTCGTGCTGGCGGCGATCATGCTGAAGCTGGGTGCCTACGGCTTCGTCCGCTTCTCGCTGCCGATCGCGCCGGACGCCAGCCGCGAATGGGCGTGGCTGATCATCGCGCTGTCGCTGGTCGCCGTGATCTACATCGGCCTGGTCGCGCTGGTGCAGCAGGACATGAAGAAGCTCGTCGCCTATTCCTCGATCGCGCACATGGGTTTCTGCACGCTGGGATTTTTCATCTTCAGCTCGCTCGGCATGCAGGGCGCGCTCGTCCAGATGATCTCGCACGGCTTCGTGTCGGGCGCCATGTTCCTGGGCATCGGCGTGCTGTACGACCGCGTCCACTCGCGCGAGATCTCGGCCTACGGCGGCGTCGTCAACACGATGCCGACCTTCACGGCGTTCGCGGTGCTGTTCGCGATGGCCAATTGCGGCCTGCCGGGCACGGCCGGCTTCGTCGGCGAATGGATGGTGATCCTGGCCACCACCGGCGTCAATTTCTGGCTCGCGGCGCTCGCCGCGACCGCGCTGGTCTTCGGCGCCGCCTACACGCTGTGGATGGTCAAGCGGGTGTATTTCGGCGAGGTCGCGAACCACCATGTCGCCGAGCTGAAGGACATCGGCGCGCGCGAATTCCTGATGCTGGCGGTGCTGGCGGTCGCCGTGCTCGCGATGGGCCTGTACCCGAAGCCCTTCACCGACGTGATGCAGGTCTCGGTGGACGAGCTGCTCCGGCACGTCGCCCAGTCCAAGCTGAACTGAAAACCCGGGCACGGCGGAAAGATCCTCATGAACCAATTGAACTGGCTGATCGTCTATCCCGAGATCTTCCTGCTGCTGATGACCTCGGTGGTCGCCCTCGCCGGCGTCGACCCGGGCGAGAAGCGCCTGAACCGCGTGTTCTGGGTCGCGGAACTGTCGCTCGCCGCGTTCGCGGGCATGCATCTGCACCTGCTTCAGACCGGCGAGACCATCTACGGGATGCAGCGCATGGTCGTCGCCGATCCGATGGGCCACCTGCTGTCGCTGTCGGCCGCGGTCGCGACCATGATGACGCTCGGCTACGCGCGCCCGTACCTGGCCTCGCGCGACCTGCTCAAGGGTGAGTTCCTGTCGCTGTCGATGTTCTCGCTGCTGGGCATCTCGGTGATGTGCTCGGCCAACAACTTCCTGATCGTCTACGTCGGCCTCGAGCTGATGACGCTGTCGCTGTACGCGCTCACCGCGCTGCGCCGCGACCATGCGGTGTCGACCGAAGCGGCGATGAAGTATTTCGTGCTCGGCGCCCTGGCCAGCGGCTTCCTGCTGTACGGCCTGTCGATGATGTACGGCGCCACGGGCACGCTCGACCTGCCCTACGTGTTCGACGCGATCCACAAAGGCACCGCCGCGCCGCAGGTGCTGACCTTCGGACTCGTGTTCATCGTCGCCGGCCTCGCGTTCAAGCTCGGCCTCGCGCCGTTCCACATGTGGGTGCCCGACGTCTACCAGGGCGCGCCGACCGCGGTCACCCTACTGATCTCCGCGGCCCCGAAGCTGGCCGCGTTCGCGATCACGATCCGCATCCTCGTCGAAGGGCTGTCCGGCCTGGCGACCGATTGGCAGCAGATGCTGATCGCGCTGTCGGTGGTGTCGATGTCGCTCGGCAACCTGGCCGCGGTCGCCCAGACGAACCTGAAGCGGCTGCTCGCGTATTCGGCGATCGCGCAGCTCGGCTTCATGCTGCTGGGCCTGACGCCCACGGTCATCGACATGAGCACCGCCACCGCCGCCAACGGCTACAGCTCGGCGATGTTCTACATCCTGACCTACGTGCTGACCACGCTCGGCACCTTCGGCCTGGTCATGTACCTGTCGCGCCACGGTTTCGAAAGCGAGGAGATCTCCGATCTCGCGGGCCTGGCCCGGCGGTCGCCGTGGGTCGCGGGCGTGATGTCGATCTTCATGTTCTCGCTCGCCGGCATTCCGCCGCTGGTCGGCTTCTACGCCAAATTCGCCGTGCTGCAGGCCCTGGTCAGCACCGGCAACTGCGGCTACATCGTGCTCGCGGTGGTGGCGGTGCTGCTGTCGCTGATCGGCGCCTACTACTACCTGCGCATCGTCAAGACGATGTGGTTCGACGAGCCGGTCGACGCGTCCCCGATCCGCGGCGATGCCGGCACCGCCGCGCTGCTGGCCGTCAACGGCCTGGCCGCGCTGATGTTCGGCCTGCTGCCCGACGGCCTGATGGCGCTGTGCCGCGACGCGGTGCTGAAGGCGCTGAACAGCTGATGCCGGCCGCGTCGTGAAAGGCATCGGCGATGGCCGCGCCGACGCCCCCGCCGCGTCGGGCGCCGACGAACACCTGATCGAGCATCGCCTGCGCTCCGAGAGCGTCTTCGACGGCCGCATGCTGAAAGCGCGCCGGGACGAAGTCCGGCTGCCCGACGGCAAGCCGGCCCAGCGCGAATACATCGTGCACCCCGGCGCCGTGATGATCGTGCCGATCGCCGACGACGGCAAGCTGGTCGTCGAGCGCCAGCACCGCTATCCGATCGGCGCCGTGCTGGTCGAATTCCCGGCCGGCAAGCTCGATCCGAACGAGACGACGCTGCAGTGCGCGCGGCGCGAGCTCGCCGAGGAAACGGGCTATCGCGCGCGCGAATGGGCGCCTGCGGGCCGCATGCACAACGCCCCCGCCTATTCGACCGAGTTCATCGAAGTGTGGTTCGCGCGCGGGCTGGTCGCGGGCGAGCGGCGCCTGGACGAAGGCGAGTTCGTCGAAGCGATGCTGATCGAAGAGAAGGCGTTGTTCGACCTGGCGGCACGCGGCGAGCTGACCGACGCGAAGACGCTGGTCGGGCTCCTGCGTCTCCAGCAGTGGCGTTGCGCCGCCTGGGAGCCGGTGTGGCAGGCCGGGCCGTGAACGGCCTTCTCGGTGCCCGTTTCGCCGAGGAGGCGCGCCGCGTCCACCACGGAGGGCGCGACGCGGCGGCGATTCGGGGCCGGGCCACGCCGACCGGGCGCGCGGCGCTCGCAGATGAAGGCATCGACGTGTCCACGCCGCCGATCGGCGCGCCGCCGAAGGCGACGTTGCAGTGACGCCGCACGGCGGCCGGCGCCGAAGGCAGGCGCTCAGTCGGGCAGCATCACGCCGGGGTTGAGCAGCCCGTTCGGATCGAGCGCCGCCTTGATCGCGCGCATCATCGCGATGGCCACCGGCGGCTTGCGCGCCGCCAACTCGTGCCGCTTCAGGCGGCCGATGCCGTGTTCCGCCGAAAACGTGCCGCCGAAGCGGGCGACGACGTCATGGACGCAGGCGTTGGCCGGGCGCTCGAAACGCGCGAGGAACTCCGCGGGGTCGGCCCCGTCCGGCGCCTGCAGGTTGTAGTGCAGGTTGCCGTCGCCGAGGTGTCCGAAGGTGATGTGGCGCGCGCCGGGCGCGACGCCGCGCAGCGCGTCGTCGGCCGCGGCGACGAAGTCGGCCAGCGACGACGACGGAACGCCGACGTCGTGCTTGATGTTGAGGCCTTCGGCGCTTTGCGCCAGCGGAATCGCCTCGCGCACCTGCCACAGCGCCCGCGCTTGCGCCACCGTCTGCGCGATGAAGACGCCGCTCGATTCACCGGCTTCGCAAGCCGACCCCAAGGCGCGCTCGGCTGCGGCGTGCAGCGTCGCCTCGTCGTGCGGCGAGGCGATATCGAACAGCACGGACCACGCCGCGTCGGACGGCGTCGGGACGCGCAATTCCGCGCGCTGGCGCCGCACCAGCGCCAGCGACGCCGCGTTCATCGCTTCGAAGCCGACCAGTTCGGCATCGAAGGCCCCGCGCAGCCGCCGCATCAGCGCGACGGCTTGCGCGATCGTCGCGCAGGCGGCCCATCCGGTGAGGGTCGCGCGGGGCCGCGGGAACAGCCGCATCGTCGCGGCGGTGATCAGGCCGAGCGTTCCTTCGCTGCCGATGAACAGGTCGCGCAGGTCGTAGCCGGTGTTGTCCTTGCGCAGGCCCTCGAGGCTGCTCCAGATCTCGCCGTCGGCCGTCACCACTTCGAGCCCGAGGCACAGTTCACGCGCGGTGCCGAAACGCAGCACCTGCGTGCCGCCGGCGTTGGTGGCGAGATTGCCGCCGATCGTGCAGCTGCCTTCGGCCGCCAGGCTCAAGGGGAACAGGAAGCCGGCCTTCTCCGCCGTCTCCTGCAGCATCTGCAGCACGCAGCCGGCCTCCACGGTGATGGTGAGGTTGGCTTCGTCCAGCGCGCGCACCGCGTTCATGCGGGTCATGCTCAACACCACCTGGCGGCCACTGCCGTCCGGCG
>JBEVLR010000188.1:0-5814 GCA_040509075.1 Burkholderiaceae bacterium
CAGCGGCCGCGCAGCTTCGTGAAATCGGGGCTCGCGTCCTGGATGGGCTCCAGCGTCTCGACCAGCGCGGCGCAATGCGCGGCGAGCGCCGCCAGCGCATCGGGCAGCAGGCCTTCGGATTCGATCTGATCCCACGGCCGTCGGATGCCGGCCGAACCGTGCGCGCCCCCGGTCGAATGCGCGCGCGGGCCGGCGGCCGCCAACCTCAGTTCGCGCGCCAGCAGCTCCATCTTCGCCGCGAGCTCCGTCCACGGCGCCAAGCCGCGCGCCTGCTGCAGGCCGGCGCCGACGAGATCGCGCGCGAGGTCGATCGCCTGTCCGGTGGCCAGGGTCTGGCCGAGGAACTGCACGCCGGTGTCCACCATCTGGTGGGCTTCGTCGAAAACCGCCACGTCGACCGACGGCAGCAGCTCGGCGACCCCGCCTTCGCGCAACGCCATGTCGGCGAAGAACAAATGGTGGTTGACGACGACGACATCCGCCGCCATGGCATCGCGGCGCGCCTTCATCACCGGACAGACGGCGAACTTCGGGCATTCGCCGCCGAGGCAGTTCTCGCGCGTGGAGGTGACGAGCGGGATCACCTCCGAGCGTTCGTCCAGCCCTTCGAGTTCGCCGAGATCGCCCGAGACGGTCGATTGCGCCCAGACCTCGATCCGCGCGAGCGCGCGCAGCGCGAGCCGGTCGGCGAAGGTTCCTTCGCTGCGCGCGATTTCAAGGCGATGCGGGCACAGGTAGCTGGCCCGGCCCTTGAGCAACGCGACCGACAGCGGCACGCCCAGCGACGCGATCAGCCGCGGCAGGTCGCGGTAGAACAGCTGATCCTGCAGGTTCTTGGTGGCGGTGCTGATCAGCGTCCGTCGTCCGGCCAGGATCACCGGCACCAGATAGGCGAAGGTCTTGCCGACGCCGGTGCCGGCTTCGACCACGAGCGTCGCGCGATCCTCGATCGCCTGCGCGACCGCTCCGGCCATCGACAGCTGGCCCGCGCGCTCGAGGTAGGCGTCGTCCTCCCGCGCGAGGGGGCCGTCGGAGGATAATGCCCGCAGCACCGCCTGCACCAGCGCAGGCGCGTCTCGCGCGTCGCGGCCTGTTCCAGGCGCAGCTTGATCAGTGACGTTGTGCGGTATGCGGGGATTCATTCATGTTCGGTGCCCATGCCGGGCACGATCACAGTTTATATTGGCGACCATGAACACGACTCCGCAAGGATTCCGGCTTTCCGCGGCCACCGGCCTGCACAAAGGCGACCGCGCCTATCAACAAGACCAGATCGAGCTGCTCATGCATCCCCGCATCCCCGGCTGCGCGCTGGGGCTCGTGGCCGACGGGATGGGCGGCAAGAGCGGTGGACGCACCGCGGCCGACCAGGTCGTCATGACCGCGCGCCAGGTGTTCGAGCGTTTCACGCCCGCCCGCGACGACGCGTCGGCGATGCTGACCAGCCTGGTCGTCGAGTCGCACTTGATGATCAAGCTGACCGCGATCACCGCCGAAGAAGAGCCCCACAGCACGCTGGCCGCCTTCCTCGTGATGCCCGACCGCCGCGCTTACACGGTGCACGCGGGCGACTCGCGGATCTACCACTTCCGCGGCGCCGAGCTGGTCCGCCGCACGAAGGACCATTCGTACGTGCAGCGCCTGATCGACGAAGGACGGCTCACGGAAGAAAAGGCCAACACCCATCCGCAGTCCAACCTGTTGACCGGGTGCCTCGGCACGCAGCAGGATCCGCCGGTCGAACTCAATGCGATCGACCACCTGGAGATCGGCGACTCGATGATGGCCTGCAGCGACGGCCTGTGGCACTACCTGACCGCCCGCGAGATCGGCGCGATCATCAACGCGCTCTCGCCGCGCGAGGCCAGCGAGATGCTGATCAGCAAGGCGCGCCAGCGTGCGCGCGGATCCGGCGACAACCTGTCGCTGGTGCTGGTGCGGATCGAGAGTATTGTTTAGCTCACGCGCTGATTGAGCCCCCACGCTCGCTGGCGCTCGCTGCCCCCCGAGGGGGCGTTCGCTTCGGGACCGGCGGTGCCGGGAGGGGCGGCACCGGGCCTGCTGTCCGCGAAGGGAGGCGTCTGAATCCGGGGGTGGAAACGATTTCCCGGGGCGCGGTTTCGGTGGCCCGGGGCTTTGCGTTCAGGTGAGCCTCGTGTCGACGTCGCGCTTGTCGATTTCCAGGTATTCCTTGGACTGCATTTCGTGCAGCCGCGAGATCGTGCGCGGGAATTCGTGGGCGAGCGGGCCGTCGAGGTAGAGCTCTTCCGGCGGCACTTCGGCCGAGATCACGAGCTTGACGCGGCGGTCGTACAGCACGTCGACCAGCCATGTGAAGCGCCGGGCTTCGGAAGACAGGCGCGGCGGCATCTGCGGCACGTCGGACAGCATCAGCGTGTGGAACTGCGTCGCCAGCTCGAGGTAGTCGTTCATCGAGCGCGGGCCGCCGCACAGCACCTTGAAGTCAAACCAGACCACGCCGCCGGCGCGGCGCCGCGTGACGATCTCGCGGTGCTCGATGCGCAGCACGGCGCCTTCGTCGCGCGCTTCGGCGAGATGTTCGAAGATGGCGGCCATCTCGGCGTCCGCCACGGGGCCGAGCGGCGTGTGGTACAGCTTCGCGTCGGTCAGCGTGCGCTGGCGGTAATCGGTGCCGGCATCGACGTTGATGACCTCGAGCTTCTCGTTGAGCAGGTCGATCGCCGGCAAGATGCGGTCGCGGTTGAGCCCGTTCGGATACAGGTCGTCGGGCTTGAAGTTCGAGGTCGTGACGAACGAGACGCGATGCTCGAACAAAGACACCAGGAGCCGATGCAGGATCATCGCGTCGGTGACGTCGGCGACGTGGAATTCGTCGAAACAAATCAGCCGGTAGCGCAGCGAGATGCGGCGTCCGAGTTCCTGGAGCGGGTCCGCCGTGCCCTTCAGATCCTGCAGCTCGCGGTGCACCTCGCGCATGAACTCGTGGAAATGCAGCCGCGTCTTGCGCCTCAGGGGCACCGCCTGGAAGAAGCAGTCCATCAGGAAACTCTTGCCTCGCCCCACGCCGCCGAACATGTAGACCCCGCGCGGAATCGGCGGCCGCACCAGCATCTTGGTGATCGGATTCGCGCGGCGCGATTTGTACGCGATCCACTCCTCCTCGCAACGCTGCAGCGCCGAGACCGCATGGAGCTGCGCGGCATCCTCCGTGAAGCCGCGTTCAGCCAATGTCTGATGGTAGAGCTCGGTGACGGTGGGCATCGGAGAAGATCGCTCAACGGAAAAGGCAGCCCGGCGTCGGCACCGCAGACGGGCCGCCTCCCCGCAAGAACGAGGGAGCGGCGGATCCGGACGCGCCGGTCCGCTCGCGTCCAGCCACCTCGGGGGCCAGGGAGCGCCAGCGACCGGGGGTCAACGACCCGGCTAAAAATTCAATGTGCGCTTGTCGATCGCCAGCGCGGCTTCCTTCGTCGCTTCCGACAACGACGGATGCGCGTGGCAAATGCGGGCGATGTCCTCGGCCGAGGCCTTGAACTCCATTGCGACGCAGGCTTCGGAGATCAGCTCGGACACCATCGGGCCGATCATGTGCACGCCCAGGATCTCATCGGTCTTCGCGTCGGCGAGGAACTTGACGAAGCCGGTCGTGTCGCCCAGCGCCCGCGCGCGGCCGTTGGCCAGGAACGGGAACTGGCCGGCCTTGTACGCCCGCCCCGCCGCCTTGAGCTGCTGTTCGGTCTGCCCCACCCACGCGATCTCGGGGCTGGTGTAGATGACCCACGGCACCGTGTTGAAGTTGACGTGGCCATGCTGGCCGGCGATTCGCTCGGCGACGGCCACGCCCTCTTCCTCGGCCTTGTGCGCAAGCATGGGGCCGCGCACGGCGTCGCCGATGGCCCAGACGCCGGCCAGGTTGGTGCGGCATTGGTCGTCCACGGCGATCGCGCCGCGCTCGTCCAGCTTCAGGCCGACCGCCTCGCCGTTCAGGCCGATCGTGTTCGGGACGCGGCCGATCGAGACGATCAGCTTGTCGACCGCCAGCGTCTGCTGCCCGCCCTTGGCATCGGTGTACGACACGGCGACGCCCTTGCCGGCGGTATCGACCTTCGTGACCTTGACGCCCAGCTCGATCTTCAGGTTCTGCTTCGCGAAGGCCTTCGCGGCTTCTTTCGCGATCGATTCGTCGGCGGCGCCGAGGAACGCAGGCAGCGCTTCCAGGATCGTGACCTGCGCTCCGAGCCGGCGCCACACCGACCCCATCTCGAGGCCGATCACGCCGGAGCCGATGACGCCCAGCGTCTTCGGCACGCCGCCGATGCGCAAGGCGCCGTCGTTCGACAGGATCTTCTCCTCATCGAACGGGGCTCCGGGCAGCGCGCGCGCGTTCGAGCCGGTGGCGAGGATCACCTGCTTGGCGGAAATGCTCTCCTCGGCCGCGCCGACCACCTTCAGCCCGTAGCCGCCATCGGCCGCACCCACGAAGCTGGCGCGGCCGTGGAAGAACGCGACCTTGTTCTTCTTGAACAGGTACGCGATGCCGTCGTTGTTCTGCTTCACGACGGCGTCCTTGCGCGCCAGCATCTTGGCCACGTCGATCGCGAGCTTCTCCAGCAGGATGCCGTGGTCGGCGAACGCATGCCCGGCGTGCTCGAAGTGCTCCGACGATTGCAGCAGCGCCTTCGACGGGATGCAGCCGACGTTCGTGCAGGTGCCGCCGATCGCCGGCCCGCCCTTGTCGTTCTTCCACTCGTCCACGCACGCGACGTTCATGCCCAGCTGCGCGGCGCGGATCGCCGCGATATAGCCACCAGGCCCCCCGCCGACGACGACGACGTCAAAATTCTTTTCCATACGAATCCTAAGTTCGGGCCGAAGCCCATCGACCTGACCGGCGCCGCCGCTTACCCGCCCCAGGGAAAATCGAGGAGCGGCGGATCCGGCTCCGCCGGTGCGCTCGCGGCCGGCCCCCTCGGGGGGCAGAGCGCGCCAACGACCGTGGGGGGCTAGATATCAAACAGGAGGCGAGACGGATCCTCCAACGCGTCCTTCATCGCGACCAGGCTCAGCACGGCTTCGCGGCCGTCGATGATGCGGTGGTCGTAAGACATCGCCAGGTAGTTCATCGGACGGACGACGATCTGGCCGTCGACCACGACCGCGCGATCCTTCGTGGCGTGCACGCCCAGGATGGCCGATTGCGGCGGGTTGATGATCGGCGTCGACAGCATCGAGCCGAAGGTGCCGCCGTTCGAGATCGAGAAGGTGCCCCCCGTCATCTCCTCGAGCGACAGCTTGCCTTCCTTGGCCTTCTGGCCGAATTCGGCGATCTTCTTCTCGATCTCGGCGAAAGTCAGCTGGTCGGCGTTGCGCAGGATCGGCACGACGAGGCCGCGCGGGGAACCGACGGCGATGCCGATGTCGAAATAGCCGTGGTAGACGATGTCGTTGCCGTCGATCGAGGCGTTGACCACCGGATAGCGCTTCAGCGCGGCGACCGCGGCTTTCACGAAGAAACTCATGAAGCCGAGCTTGACGCCGTGCTCCTTCTCGAATTTCTCCTGATATTTCTTGCGCAGCGCCATGACCGGGGCCATGTCGACTTCGTTGAAGGTCGTCAGGATCGCGTTCGTCGATTGCGACTGGACCAGGCGTTCGGCGATGCGCGCGCGCAGCCGCGACATCGGCACGCGCTGTTCCGGACGGTCGTCGAACGACATCGTGGGCGCGGCCACGGCGGGCAGCGGCGCCTTGGCGGCCGGCGCAGGCGCGGCCACCGGAGCCGGCGCGGCGGGCTTGGCGCCCCCGGCGACGGCACCGAGGACGTCGCCCTTG
>JBEVLR010000189.1:0-4171 GCA_040509075.1 Burkholderiaceae bacterium
GCCGCGGCCGCGATGCCCCCGGTCCCGCAGCCGATCACCACGCCGACCTTCGCGGACCCGGCGTCCGCCTTCGCGCCGCCGGTCGCCCCGGCGATGCCGCCGCTGCCGCCCGCCGGCCCGGTCACGCTGCAGCGCGCCGAACAGATCGTCGCCAGCCCCGACCGCAGCGCCGCCGACCGCGCCAACGACCTGCGCCGCAAGCCCGCGCAGATGCTGGCGTTCATCGGCGTCCAGCCGGGCGCCGAAGCGCTCGACGTCAGCGCCGGGGGCGGCTACACGACTGAGTTGCTGGCGCGCGCGATCGGGCCCGAAGGCGTGGTCTACGGCCAGTACCAGCCGCGCGATCCCGTCGAAGCGGCGCCCCGGCCGGCCGCGCCCGAAGGCGGCGACGCGGCGGTCGCCGTCCCACCTGCCGGCTCCGCCCCGGCGGCGCGCAGGAGCCCGGCGGACGCGCTCGCCGGGCGCGAACGCGCGTTGCAGTCCGCGGGCGTGGCCGCCGCGCCGATCGTGGCCGTCGCCCAACGATCCGACGACCCGGTGCCGGCCGCGCTGACGCCCGCCAAGCTCGACCTCGTGACGCTGATGTTCAATTACCACGACCTCGGATTCCAGGGCGTCGACCGCGCCCGCATGAACCGTTCGATCTTCGCGGCGCTCAAGCCCGGCGGCCTCTACGTCATCGCCGATCATGCGGGCCGCCCCGGCACCGGCATCTCCGAGTCGGGCACGCTGCATCGCATCGAGGAATCGTTCCTGCGCAGCGAAGTCGAAGCGGCGGGGTTCGAGCTGGTCGCGCAAGGCGGCTTCCTGCGCAATCCGAACGATCCGCGCGACCGGAACACGCCGCAGCCGCCGCAGCCGAAGGACGAATTCGTGCTGAAGTTCGTCAAGCCGGCGACCTGAGCCGGCCGGACGGCGCGGGGCCCGGCGCCTTCAGCGCTCGGTGGACGAGCCGGCCGCCGACCCCGCCGCCGCCGCCGCGGCGCGGCCGCGCCCGGCGCGGAATTTGTCGACGCGCGACGTCGCACGCTTGGTCACCATCCATTGCTCCAACGACGTGGCGTTTTTGTACAGCGCATCGGCCTCGGCCCGGCACTCGGAAGCCACTTGCGCGTGGCGGGCGGCCTTCCAGCCCTTTTGCTCGGCCCGGGCCGCGTTCAGCATCTGATCGGCGCGCGGATTGCGCAAACCGCGCAGATAAGCGGTTCCGACATAGGTGAACCCCAGCTGCGTGACCTGGATCATGTCGGGCCGCAACCCGGTCGCGCCTGCGAGCGAGCGGGCGACGAGCGCCAACTGGTCGACCTCCAGCGCCGCGGCGCACGTGGCGGCGCGTTGATAGAACACCTCGTCCTCGTCGCCCGACTGCGGGGCTTGCGCCGGCGTCGCGAACGGCGCGATCGCCATCGCCGCCGCCAGCAGGCACGCCGGCCAGCCGCGCGGCGCGCGCCCGAGGGCGGCAACGCGGACGGCCGCTTCGATCTTGCGGGTCTTGCCTGGGGCTCTGCGCATTCTTCTTTCCGTTTCGGGCGCGGCTGCGCCAGCGTGCGTGAGGGGCCGGCGCCACGTGATGGACCAGCGCTTGTCGAATCCGGGCGTCGAAGAAATCCGACCCCGCCGCCATTCCAACGCGGGCGCCGGCCCGCCGTTGACAGGTTCCCCGACGCGGCGCGTCGCCAGGGCAAATGATGCGCCCGAGCCGGCAAAGTAGGGGGTGGAACGACCTGCCGTTCCGGACCTCAGCTCATCGGTCTATAGTCGCATTCCGCCGCGGCGCGGGGTCGGGACGGCAGGAGCCCGGCGAGATATCCGACAACAGGGGGAAATTCCATGTCAACGCAATCGCGGTTCCGTTGGACTCTGGCGGGCTCGGCGTGCGCCGTCGTGATGGCGCTCGCGGCCGTCGTCGCGTGCACGTCCGGGCCGAAGGCCGGACAGGTGCTCGACGAGGCGATGCAGGCCGGCCGCAGCGCCGAATCCTTCCCGCACGCCGACGAAGACTATTTCCACGACATGGACGGCGGCGTCGCGCTGTCCCCGGAGGAAATCAAGGGCCGCAACATGTGGCTGGTCTGGAGCGGCGGCAACGACCGCTTCTGGGACACCATGACCGCGACCACCTTCGGCGCGTTCGACCTGCTGAAGGCCGTCTCGTCGCATCCGTCGCTCGGATTCTCGCGGGCCAACCGCTGGTCTTACCTGGGCCTGGTGAACGAACCGTGCTTCGACAACCCTTCCGGGCCCGACCCCAAGCGCTTCGGCTTGTGGCTCGACACGCGCCGCGCCGGTTGCCCCGCCGATCCGTTCGAGAACGAGGCCAAGTACCCCGGCGTCGCGACCGGCGCCCGCGGCAAGGCGAAAATGCCGGACGGCAGCACGCTGCCGATCGGCTCGTATTACGGCTACGCCACGGGCATCTCGGGACTGCGGCTGTTCCCGAACCCGGCTTTCGACGAGCAAGCCGCCGCCCGCTGGGATCCCAAACGCTACTACACCGACCCGTCGTATTACAACGACAAGAACCTGGTGCGCCCGTACCGGGTCGGCATGTCGTGCGGCTTCTGCCACGTCGGCCCCAGCCCGACCCACCCGCCGGCCGATCCCAACGCGCCGCAATGGTCGAACCTGAGTTCGTCCGTCGGCGCGCAATACATGTGGGTCGACCGGCTGTTCATCGTGAATTCGAACAAGCCTGAAGGACAACGCAACTTCATGTACCAGCTGGCGCACACGTTCCGGCCCGGCAGCATGGACACGTCGCTGATCTCCACCGACGGCATCAACAATCCGCGCACGATGAACGCGGTGTACGACTTCCCCTCCCGCATGGGGCTGGCCGCGCGCATCGGCGACGAGAAACTCGCCGGCGGCGGCCTGGACAACAAACAGTTCAACGACTTCATGAGCGCCGGCCCGCTGACCGGCTTCTTCGCGAAACCCGACGCGGTCAAGACGCCGCACGTGCTGAAAGACGGCGCCGATTCGGTGGGCCTGCTGGGCGCGCTGAACCGCGTGTACCTGAACATCGGCCTGTTCAGCGAGGAATGGCTGCTGCATTTCAACGCGGTCATCGGCGGCAAGAAGATCACGCCGATCGAGATCGCCGCGGCGGAGAAGAATTCGGCCTACTGGCGCGCGACCGAAGCCGGCACCTACAACACGGCCCTGTTCTTCCTGAAGGCCGCGCGACCCGACTTGCTGAAGGACGCGCCCGGCGGTTCGGCCTACCTCAACGCCGACGCCGCGCTGCTGGAGCACGGCAAGACCGTATTCGCCGACACCTGCGCGCGGTGCCATTCGAGCAAGGCGCCGACGCCGCCCCCGGCGCTGAACCTCGACGCCGCGGCCTGCGCCGGCGCCAACTATCTCGCCTGCTTCAAGCGTTATTGGAGCTGGACGCAGACCGACGCCTACAAGGCGGAGATGCGCAAAGTGGTGCGCTCGTCCGATTTCCTGAAGGACAACTACCTGTCCACCGACGCGCGGATCCCGTCCACGCTGCTGCGCACCAATGCCTGCAGCCCGCTGGCGACGAACGCGATCGCCGGCAACATCTGGGACAACTTCTCGTCGACGTCGTACAAGGAGCTGCCCTCGGTTGGCACGGTCAAGGTGCGACATCCAGCCACCGGCGTCGAGCGCGACTTCACGCTGCCGGGCGGCGGCCGCGGCTTCACCCGGCCGGCGTCGCTCGTCAGCCTGTGGTCGACCGCGCCCTTCCTTCAGAACAACTCGCTCGGCAAGTTCGACGAGCGGCCATCGGTCGAGGCGCGGATGGAGGTGTTCGACGACGCGATCACCCAGCTGTTGTGGCCGGAGAAGCGGCGCAAGGACAAGATCTTCGCGGACCAGACCGGCCCCGGCGTCGGCTGGATCGATCGCACCACCGAGGAGAGCTCGCTCACCGTGGCAAAGGGCTTCGTGCCCGAGCACCTGCGTCCGCTGCTTGGCATCGGGCAGCGGCTGTTCCCGATGTTCGTCAATGACACGGGTGTGGTCATCGGGCCGATTCCCGCGGGCTTCCCGGTGGGGCTGCTCGCCAACGCCGACCTGACCGGCGCCGACATGACCGAGGACTCACCGGAGCAGCGCGCGCACAAGGACAAGGTGCTGCGACTCATCAAGGCCATCAAGCGTGAGTTCAAGGCGAAGCGGAGCATCTTCGCCAGTC
>JBEVLR010000190.1:0-4123 GCA_040509075.1 Burkholderiaceae bacterium
CGCCGTTCGCGACGCCCTCGGGCATCGCGCGGTCGCTGGTCTTGACGGGTTGGCCGAGCAGCACGTCGCGGCGCGCGTAGGCGTCCTGCAGCGGGGCGAAGCCGTCGCGCTCGAACGCCAGCAGCGTGCGCACCAGCGGTTCGCCGATGCGGGCGAGCGTGTCCTGCGGCGTCGCCTCCGGCCAGAGCTCGGTGAGCGCGGCGGCGCCGTAGTCGGCTTCGGCCACGGGCTGCGGGATCACGTTGATGCCGATGCCGATCACGGCCGCGCGCTGTTCGCCGACGGCCACCGATTCGATCAGGATGCCGCCGAGCTTGCGGCCCATCCGGCCGACGGCGGCCGGAGCGGGCGCGGATTCGTCGGTCGGATCGCACAGCATCAGGTCGTTCGGCCATTTCAGGCCCAGGCGGCGGCCGTTGGGGTCGAGCGCGTCGACGACCGCCAGCCCGACCGCGAGCGACAGGCCCGACCAATCGGCGCGCTGCAGCGGCAGCGCCAGCGAGAAGGTCAGCGAATAGCCCGGCGTCGAATGCCACCGGCGGCCCAGGCGGCCGCGACCGGCGGTCTGGTGGATGGCGACCAGCATCTGCGGGAACAGGTCGTCCTGACGGCCGCCGCGGCGGTCCGATTGCATGCGGGAAGCGCGCCGCAGGCGTTCGGTCAGTTCGCTGTTCGTCGAATCCAGGCGCTCGAGGATCTCGATCGACAACCCCGGCAACAAGGGGATGAGCTGCTGCCACAATGCCTCCGCGCCCCAGTTCGGGCGGGTGGTGCTCACCGGATGGCGAGGGGAGGCCGGGAAATCGCTCATGGGCTTACGGAACGAGGAGAGCAGACGTGCGCATTGTCAGCGCGAACGCATCGCCGGGGCGCGCCGGGCCGCGGAATCGGCTTGAAATGCGAACGGGACGGGCATGTTCAGCGTTTCGGAGACAGCATCGTGCCCCGGCAGCCGCGCGTTCCGCAGCGGCATTCGAAGCGTTTCTTGACGGCCGGCGTGTAACGCTCGTCGATGACCAGGCCGTAGTCGTAGAACAGTTCTTCGCCGGCCTTGATCGCGCGCCTGGCCTTGATGAAAATGCGGTTGTCGACCTCGTCGGCCAGGCAGTTGGGCGAGCAGGCGTGGTTGATCCAGCGCGCCGCGTTGCCGCCGACGTTGGCGTCGATCACGCAGTTCTCGTCGATGTGGAAGTAGAACGTGTGGTCGGGCTGGGACGGATCGTGCGGGTGTCGGTCGAGCGCCTGAGGCCACGTGATGCGCTCGCCCAGGTATTCGATCAGCACCTCGCCTTTGGCGAGGTCGCGCGCCGCGAAGACGCCCTTGCCGTGGACGCCGCTGCGGCGCACCTGGATTCGGCGGCCGCCCGGAACGTTGTGGTTTTGCGCTTGCGGCTTCGACGTCATTCGGTACATTGAAATTGTGGGCGCGCGCGCACGTAGGTGCAGGCGCGCGCGAGAGTCGCATTTTAGGCAGGCTTGCCCGGGCCGGCCCGCCCGAAGGTAAATAAATGACAAAGTCACTGATCATCGCGGAAAAGCCGAGCGTCGCGCAGGACATCGTGCGCGCGTTGACGCCCACTTCCGGCAAGTTCGAGAAGTTCGCCGAGCATTTCGAGAACGACCGTTATGTCGTCACCTCGGCCGTCGGCCACCTGGTCGAGATCAAGGCGCCGGAGGAATTCGACGTCAAGCGCGGCAAGTGGAGCTTCGCCAACCTGCCCGTGATCCCGCCGCATTTCGATCTCGCGCCGATCGACAAGGCGAAGACGCGCTTGAACGCGGTCGTCAAGCTGGTGCGCCGCAAGGACGTCACCGAGCTGATCAACGCGTGCGACGCCGGGCGCGAGGGCGAGCTGATCTTCCGGCTGATCGCGCAGTACGCCGAGCCGGCGCGCGGCGCGCTCGACAAGCCGGTGCATCGCCTGTGGCTGCAGAGCATGACGCCGCAGGCGATCCGCGACGGCTTCGAGAAGCTGCGCACCGACGATCAGATGAAGGGCCTGGCCGCCGCGGCGCGCAGCCGCTCCGAGGCCGATTGGCTGGTGGGCATCAACGGCACGCGCGCGATGACCGCGTTCAACTCGCGCGACGGCGGCTTCTTCCTGACCACCGTCGGCCGGGTGCAGACGCCGACGCTGTCGATCGTCGTCGAACGCGAGGAGAAGATCCGCAAGCACGTCGCGCGCGACTACTGGGAGATCAAGGCGAGCTTCGCGGCGCAGGCCGGCGCGTACGACGCGAAATGGATCGACCCGGCCTTCAAGAAGGACGACGACGCCGACCGCCGCGCCGACCGCGTCTGGAGCGAGGCCGATGCGAAGGCCATCGCCGACGCCGTGCGCGGCCGGCCGGGGACGGTCACCGAGGAGTCCAAGCCGAGCACCTCGGCCAGCCCGCTGCTCTACGACCTGACCAGCCTGCAGCGCGAGGCCAACGGCCGCTTCGGCTTCTCGGCCAAGACCACGCTGTCGCTGGCGCAGGCGCTGTACGAGAAGCACAAGGTGCTCACCTACCCGCGGACGGATTCGCGCGCGCTGCCCGAAGACTACCTGCCGGTCGTCAAGGACACGCTCCAGATGCTCGCGACCGAAGACTTGCCGGGGCCGCTGCGCGAGCTCGGGCCCCACGCCGCGAAGTCGCTGAAGGAGGGCTACGTCAAGCCCGTCAAGCGCGTGTTCGACAACGCCAAGGTCTCCGACCACTTCGCGATCATCCCGACGCTGCAGGCGCCGAAGTCGCTGTCCGACATCGAGGCCAAGCTGTACGACCTCGTGGTCAAGCGCTTCATCGCGGTGTTCTACCCGAGCGCCGAATACCAGGTCACCACGCGCCTGACGCAGGTGGGCGGCCACCGCTTCCAGACCAACGGCAAGGTGCTCGTGAACCCGGGCTGGCTGGCGGTCTACGGCAAGGAGGCGCAGGACGACGATTCGATGCTGGTGGCCGTCAAGCCCGGCGAGGCCGTGAGCAACGAATCGGTCGACGCCGTCGGCCTGAAGACCCGCCCGCCGGCGCGCTACAACGAAGCCACGCTGCTGTCCGCGATGGAAGGGGCGGGCAAGATGATCGACGACGAAGAGCTGCGCGAGGCGATGTCCGAGAAAGGCCTCGGCACGCCGGCCACGCGCGCCCAGATCATCGAAGGCCTGATCCTCGAGAAATACATGCTGCGCGAGGGCCGCGACCTGCTCCCGACCGCGAAGGCCTTCCAGCTGATGACGCTGCTGCGCGGGCTCGGCGTCGAGGACCTGACGCGCCCCGACCTGACCGGCAATTGGGAATACCAGCTCGTTGAGATGGAGCACGGCCGCCTGTCGCGCGACGCGTTCATGGGCGACATCGCCCGCATGGCCGAGCGCATCGTCAAGAAGGCCAAGGAATACGACCGCGACACGATCCCGGGCGACTACGTCACCCTGAAGACGCCGTGCCCGAACTGCGGCGGCGTCGTCAAGGAGAACTACCGGCGCTTCACGTGCCAGGGCCCGGGCGGCGACGGCCAGGGCGCGTGCGAGTTCTCGATCACCAAGATCCCGGCCGGGCGCGCGTTCGAGACCCCCGAGGTCGAAGCCTTCCTGCGCGACAAGAAGATCGGCCCGCTCGAAGGCTTCCGCTCGAAGGCCGGCTGGCCGTTCACCGCGGAGCTCAAGCTGGCCTACGACGACGAGATCAAGAACTGGAAGCTCGAGTTCGACTTCGGCGAGGACGCGAAGGGCGACGGCGACGGCGAGCCGATCGACTTCGGCGCCCAGGAGCCGCTGGGCCATTGCCCCAAGTGCAAGGGGCGCGTGTTCGAGCACGGCAACTCTTACGTGTGCGAGCACGCCGTCGGCGCGCCCGTGACCTGCGATTTCAAGAGCGGCAAGATCATCCTGCAGCAGCCGGTGTCGCGCGAGAACATGGGCCAGCTGCTCGACACCGGCAAGACCGTCTTGCTGGAGAACTTCGTCTCCAACAAGACGCGCCGCAAGTTCAAGGCCTTCCTCGCTTACGACAAGAAAGAAGGCAAGGTGGTGTTCGAGTTCGAACCGCGGGCCGCCAAAGCGCCGGCGGCGAAGAAGGCCGCCGCCAAGAAGGGGGCTGCCGAGGGGTGAGGCCGCCGCCGTCGCGCACCTGAAGCACA
>JBEVLR010000191.1:0-7974 GCA_040509075.1 Burkholderiaceae bacterium
CGAAAAGCCGCTCGCGAAGACGGCGGTCAGACGCGACGGCGGCGAGCGACGGCGCCCAGGCCCAGCAGTCCGGCCAGCAGCAGCGTGGCGCCGGTGGGTTCCGGCACGGCGGTGACGCTGACGTTGTCCAGCAGCGCGCCGACATTGCCGTCGCGGCCGTCATGGAAGCTCAGCGACAGATCGCCGGCGGCGGCGGTCGTCGTCAGGCTGTAGGTCGTGAACGCGTCTTGCGCGCCGATGTTGAAGATCTGCGTCGTGTTGCCGAAGGTGACCGTCACGGCGTCGGTGCTGCCGTCGCGGTGGTTGCCGGCCAGTTGGAACGTGGCGGTGTAGACGCCGGCGGCGACGCCGAACGAGGTGGCCAGATGGCCGGCGGCGCCGTCCGAACCGTCGAGGTCGATGTACTTGCCGTTGCCGGGAATGAAATCGAAATAACCGTCGCCGATGATGTCGACGTCGCCGTTGCCGGACAGCGACCAGTTCGCGGGCGTCAGGTCGACGCCGACGGCCGGGTTGGCATCGAACGTGTCGGCGAACACCGGGGCGGCGGCTTGGGCGCCGGCAGCCAGGGCCATCAACGCGGCGGCGGCGAGAAAGCGGGTCTTCATTGTGCGTACCCTCTGAAATTGGAATGGAACAGGCCTGCAGGGAAGTCGTTCGGCCTTGAACGGCAAGTTCAGTGCTGCTCTGCAGCAAAATCGCTCCCCAAATCCGGTGACGAACGGCATCGCGTGCCTTCGGATTCGGCGCTTGAACTTCAGCCGGGCGCGTTCGAACGCAACGCTTTCGTCTATCTTGGGTGAGCATGCGATGTGAGCGCCGGCAAGCCCGTCGCCTCGGATGCGCACGCGAAAACCGGTGTCGATCGCCCTTGTTGGAACAACGCTTGAAGACCGAGCCTCTCTCGAATCCGGCGCCATTGCCGGAACCTGCGGGCGATGACCGGCGGTCGACCGTCGCCGAGCCGTCGGCGTGGTCGGCGGGCTCACGGCCGTGGGCCGGCGGCATCTTGGACGGCCTGGTTCCGCGGACAGGAGGGGCCGCCAAATACGAAGCGTTCCTGGGCGACGATCAGAAAAAGAAGTTCGCCCTCGCCGATCAAGGTAAGCCGCTCTCCAGGCGAGACATTGAAAAAGCAGACTCCGCCGCGCTCAAACAAGCCCGCAGAGAAAGCGAGGAAACGGCGAACGCGGCTCGGCGCCCGCTCGGCGAACGCCAGCAGCCGCCCGCATCCCGGTCTCGGCCGTTCAGATCCGCACCCCAAGCTCCGCTTGCGCAATGGCCATCCCGGCCTCAAGCGCCGATGCTGCCCGCCTGGAACGCAGCGCAGGCCACGCGAGCGCCGATGTTCCGATATTCCAGCTTGCTGTTCCCAAGGCTCGGCGCCTACCGGGCGATTTCCAACTACCACCGGGAAAAATCGCAGTGGCTGTGGCCGCCGCCAAGCTCCTCCGTGCCGCAGCAGGCACCGATGTTCCGTTATTCCAGCTTGGCGTTCCCGCCGCTCGGCGTATATCGCGCGATATCGAGCTACTACAAAGGGCAGTCATATGGCGGCAGCCAAGCGCAGTGGTCCGCATGGTGGCAGCAGCCGTCGTTGACGCCCGCCTGGAACAAGAAGACATTTTCCACTTCGACCTGGGGGACGGGGCCTGGCGTTTCTCAGCCCGGATTGGGATATTCCGGAATTTCATGGACACCGCCCTACTCCTCATCGATATCCTCTCAGAACGACCTCGGCACACCGGGAGTTGCCAGGCTGGGACTGGGGGAGGAAATAGACAGGATATTCAATAAATCTCCAAAACTTCAAAGCGATTGGAGCACCTTGAGCAGGCAGCACTGGAGAATCGAGTATGGCCGCAACGGGGGCGGCTCATTCGCGGATCGTCAGCAGAAGACGATCACCGTCGATGGGAGCAAAAGAAACGACCCCGCCGCTGTCGTCAGCACCCTTTCGCATGAATTGGGGCATGCGATGTACGATTATGTGGAAGACACGTCTTCGAGGGAAAACTATGTCAGGGGATGCCTTGCCGACGAAGGGGCGGCGGAGCTCAACAGGCTTCGGGCGCGCAGGGAAATTCTCGACAACGGCGGCCCGAACATCGGCTCGCCTTCGAGCAATCACGTTGCATACAATGCAATTTACGATGATTTTTTGAGAGACGGCGACGTGGTGAAAGCACGCCATGCGATCGGCGCAATTTTCAGGAATGGAGAACGGACTTCGGGGACATTTGAACTTTATGGCGATTACTATGGTTCATTTTATGACAGGAATCATGACGCCGGAACGAGCTTTTTTTCTTCACTCTGGTCTTCCAACACATGACCCGCGTCAAATCATAAAAGGCAAATATGGTTACGACCGCCAATCATGTCGGGCTATGGGATTTGGTGAAATCATTGGAAGATAACGAGCCGTTGACGAAGCATTTCGTCGAACAAGCTTTGCAGACAAAACTCGAAGCTCATGCCGATTCGAGCAACAGCGTGGTCGAATTCTTCAAATGCGGCCCTGTCAAATTGCAAAGTGGAATCCTGACGAAAATCGATTTTCGTTTCACGAAAGAACGCCCCGAATCAAATTTCCTGATTTTGTCGATCACCGGGCCGTGCGTTTCGTTCGCACAGGTTCGACAGCGCTACGGCAATCTGAAGATCACCAATATTCCCCGCGGCCGTTCGCTGGAGGAAATGACGAGCCACTCGGTCGATTTGGAATGGGGACGGTTGTCGTTCGGCTTCAGAGCTCGCAACCCGAACTGCCTGGCGGCCATTTCGTTCGACACCCATTGAGGCCCGAACACTATTTTCCCGTCCACTGCGGCGTGCAACGCAGGATCTCGTCGAGCGTCGTCAACCCCTCGGCCACCTTCATCAGGCCGGCCAGCCGCAGCGGCCGCAGGCCTTCGAGCATCGCCTGCCGCGCGAGCCGCGCGGCATCCAGCGTGGGATGGATCGCTTCCTTCAACGATTCACCGACCGGCATCAGTTCGTAGAGCGCGGCGCGGCCGCGATAGCCGGTGCGGCGGCACGCCGCGCAGCCCACCGCCTTCATCGGCCGCATGCGCCCGCCCAAGCGCCAGGGCTGCGCCAGCTCTTCCAGCAGCTTGACGGTGTCCGGGGATTCGTCGGGCGCCTTGCAGACGGGGCACAGCGTGCGCGCGAGCCGTTGCGCCAGCACGCCGATGACGGTGGCCGAGATCAGGTACGGCGGCACGCCGAGATCGACGAGGCGCGTGATCGACGACGGCGCGTCGTTGGTGTGCAGCGTGGAGAACACGAGGTGGCCGGTCAGCGCGGCCTGGATCGCCATCTGCGCGGTTTCCAGGTCGCGCACCTCGCCGACCATGATGACGTCCGGATCCTGGCGCATCAGCGCGCGCAGCCCGGCCGCGAAATCGAGGTCGATGGACGACTGCACCTGGGTCTGGTTGAACGCGGGCTCGATCATCTCGATCGGATCTTCCACGGTGCAGACGTTCACCTCGTCGGTGGCGAGCTTCTTCAGCGTCGAGTACAGCGTCGTCGTCTTGCCCGAGCCGGTCGGGCCGGTGACGAGGATGATGCCGTGCGTGCGGCCGATCAGGCCCTGCCAACGCTCGGCCTCGTCGGCGGAGAAGCCGAGCGCATCGAACGGCTTGTCGACGGCGCCGGGGTCGAAGATCCGCATCACCACCTTTTCGCCGAAGGCGGTCGGCAACGTCGACAGCCGCATCTCCACCTCGGCGCCGGGCAGGCCGCCGGCGCCGTCGGGGCGGCGCGTCTTCACGCGGCCGTCCTGCGGGCGCCGACGCTCGATCACGTCCATGCGCCCGAGCAGCTTGATGCGCGCGGTCATCGCGTTCATCACCGCGGCGGGCACCTGTTGGGCGGTGTGCAGCACGCCGTCGATGCGCAGCCGGATCGCGCCTTTCTCGCGGCGCGGCTCCAGGTGGATGTCGCTCGCGCGCTGCTCGAACGCGTACTGCCACAGCCAGTCGACGACCTGCACGACGCCCTGGTCGTTGGCGTCGAGCGAACCCTTGGCCTTGCCGAGTTCGACGAGCTGCTCGAAGTTGTGCGAAGCGCTCGCCTCGCTCGCCTTGCTCGCGAAGCGCACCGACGCGGCGAGCGAATAGAACTCTCCCGTGTAGCGCGCGATGTCTTCGGGGTGCGCCAGCTGCAGCCGCACCGGGCGCTTCACGTGCGCCTCGATCTCGGGCAGCCAGGCGATGTCGAACGGCTCGGAGGTGCCGATGACCACTTCCTGCGCGTTGACCGCCAGCGGCAGCGCGCGGCGCATCTCGGCGTAGGCGACGGACATGACCTCGGTGACGCGGCCGACGTCGACGCGCAGCGGATCGATGCGTTGGTAGGGAAGCTCGAAACGAGCGGCGAGCCAGCGGGCGAGCGCGTCGGTGTCGAGCGCGCGTCCGTCGCGCGCATCGGCCAGGCTGGCGCCGCCGAGCCGCTGCAGCGGATGCAGGCTCGAGGCGCTGTTGCCGAACCGGCGCAGCAGCTTGTCGGCCTCTTCGGCCTGCAGCACGCCGTCTTCGCGCAGCCATTTCAGCAGCTGGCGCAGCTCGAGGCGGCCCATGGGCGGCGCGTGCGGGCGGGCGGCGGCGGACGCCGCGCCGCGCTCGGCGCGCTCCCGCGCGGCGGGCTCGGGCTTCGGGGGAGGCGATGCGGGCGGGGGCATGCGGTGCCTGACGAAGTTCTAGAGGGCCAAGGGCCGCACCATGCGCAGCCACTTGCGCGCGGGCAGGCCGTATCGGGCTTCGATGTTATCCGCGCGGGCCGACAGCGCGTCGCGATCGGGCACCGTCACCCCGCGCGCGGCGATGACGACGGTGTTGCCTTCCCGGGTGGGCCGCAGGCTCCAGGCCTGGTCGGCGCCGAACACCGAAGCGATGCGCTTCGCGCTGGCGGCGAAGCTGGCGTCGCGGCCGAACAGGTTCACCGCCATCAGGCCGCCGTGCGCCAGCGCGCCGCGGCAGTCCGCATAGAACGTCTCGCTGTCGAGCACCGGCGCGGCGGCGTCGTGGTCGTAGAGGTCGACGCTCAGCGCGTCGGCGGTCTGCAGCTGCGCGGCGTCGGCGACCCAGCGCCCCGCGTCGGCTTCGACGACGCGCAGCTTCCGGTCGTCGGGCGCCAGTTGGAACCAGAGCCTGCAGGCGCCGATGACGCTCGGATTGAGTTCGACCGCCGTGGTGCGCATGCCCATCGCCTTGTGCGTGAAGCGCGTGATCGAAGCGGCGCCCAGCCCGAGCTGCACCGCGTGGCCGGCGGCGACCTCGGCTTGCGGGCGCCACAGCATCCACGCCATCATGCGCTGCACGTATTCGAGCTCGATCGCGTGCGGCTTGCGCAGGCGCATCGCGCCTTGCACCCAAGGCGAGCCCAGGTGCAGGTAGCGCACGCCGTCCTGCTCGGAAATCGTCGCCGGCTCGAGAGTCGGGGAATTCGGCCTCATCGGCCATCTTACGTCGGCGCGCCGCGCGTTACGCCAGCAGCGACCGCCAGATCGCGAGCTTGGCGTCGAACGACAGCGACGCGTGCGCCGGCGACGACGACGGCAGCACCAGCGTCCGGTAACCGGCCGCGGCGAACGCGGGCGCGAAGCGGCCGGAGGTCTTGCCATTGAAGCCGATCGTCCGCAACGCCGGGCAAAGGCGGCGCAGGCGCCCGAAATCGTTGGCGGCCGGATTGCGGATCCGCGAGTCGAGGCTGCCCTCGCGCTCGCATCCGCCCAGCACGTCCCACAAGCCGATGCGGTGCGACAGCAGCCGCGCCAGGCGCGCTTCGTAATCCATGCCGGCCAGATCTTCGCCGACGAGCGCGGAGAGCAGGCGCCACAACTGGTTGCGGGGATGCGCGTAGTACTGCCGCGCCGCCAACGAAGCGGCGCCGGGAAAGCTGCCGAGCACCACGACATGGGTGTCATGCGCCAGGACGGGAGCCAAGCCTTCGAGCATGGGACGATTGTGGCGCCGTCACCGTGATGCGCCGTCGGAGCGAGTCGTCTTCAGGCGCGAGGCGCGATCCCGGCTGAAGTGTCCGAGCCCATCCCTCAGGGGTGGGCCGTGGTCGCCTTGTCCTTCGGATGAGGCGTCTCCTGGCCGTTCACGGTCCGGCGGAACTGGTCGCCGGTCGCGACCGCGCCGCGGTGGATCGCATGGCCGGTGGCGGCCGCGCCGTGCTGGATCGCGTGGCTGGTGGCCACCGCCCCGCGCTTGACCGCGTGGCCCGCCTTGGTGGCGCCGCGCCTGACCGCGTGGCCGGCTCGCCTGGCGTCGCGCTTGGTCACGTCCTCCGCGTGCGCCATCGGGCCTTCGTGGTAGCTCCGGTAGGCTTCGTCCATCCGGCCCTGGCGCGCGGCGTCGCCGCCCGAGCCGCCCTGGGCGGACACGCCGGCCGAGAACGCGACGAGCGCGAGTGCCGCGAGAAGCGAAGTCTTGATCATGGGGATCCTTTCATGGCGTCGGCGCCTGCGCGCGTCGGCGGGGTGGAGTCCGGCATCGGCAATCGGTGCGCCCGACCTGGCGCCGGGAGTCGGGGAGCGTCGGCACGACGACGGGCTCTCCTTCCAACGCGGCGACGCGTTCCGGCGTTGACCGCCGGATCGGCGCGCCCGTCGATACGGGATCGCGCGCTCAGGCGCAGAGCGCCGCGAGCCTGGGCATCGCCGCAAAGGCGTTCGCGCGCGTGGCCGCGGCCAGCTGCTGGGGAGAAACACCGCGCAGCCGGGCGAGTTCGCAAGCGATGCGGGGGAGTTCGGCGGGTTCGTTGCGGCCCTGCCCCTGCCCCTGCCCCTGCGGCGGCGGCGCGGCGCGGCGCTCGGCGGCCGTGCGGTAGAGCCAGTGCGGCGGGATGTCGGGCGCATCGGTCTCCAGCACCGGCGCCGAAGCGGGCACCGTGGCCGCGATGCGGCGGATCTGCAGCGCGGCCGCGAAGGTGAGCGCGCCGCCGAAACCGAGCCGGAAACCGCGCTCGACGAACCGCGCGGCCTGCTGGTCGCTGCCGTTGAACGCGTGCGCGACGCCGCCGGGCACGTCGATCCGGCGCAGGCCGGCGAGCACGGCGTCGGCCGAACGCCGCACATGCGCCAGCACCGGCAGCCCGAAACGCCGCGCGATCTTCAGCTGCTCGCGGTAGAAGCGCTCCTGGCGCGGACGGATCGCGATCAGCGCCGGCACGAACAGGTCGACGCCGATCTCGCCGACCGCGACCAGGCGCGGATCGTCCCTGTTCTCGGCCAGCGCCTGCACCAGCCGGTCGAGGTCTTCGTCCGCCGCCGCGCCCACGCACAACGGATGGATGCCCAGCGCGTAAGCCAGCCCGTGCTCGTGCGCGAGCGCGCGGACCGCGTCGAAATTGCCCGGCGCCACGGCCGGCAGCACCTGCATCGTCACACCGGCCGCGACCGCGCGCGCGACGACGGCGGCGCGGTCCGCGTCGAATTCGCGGGCGTCGAGGTGGCAGTGGGTGTCGATCCACATCGCGGCGCGGGGGCGGGAAGCCGTCTCAGACCAACACGCCGCGCTCCAGGCGCAGCCGGCGCCGGCAACGTGCCGCGATGCCGGCGTCATGGGTGACGACGACGAACGCGGTGCCGCGGTCGCGGGCGAGCGCGAGCATGTGTTCGAAGACGGCATTGGCGGTGTCGCGGTCGAGGTTGCCGGTCGGCTCGTCCGCGAGCACGCAAGCCGGGCGCGTGACGAGCGCGCGCGCGACCGCGACGCGCTGGCGCTCGCCGCCCGACAACTCGGCCGGCCGGTGCGCGGCGCGCGCGCGCAGGCCGACGGCGTCGAGCATCTCGAGCGCCTGCGCATGCGCGGCGGACGCCTCGACGCGCCGGATCAGCAGCGGCATCGCCACGTTGTCGAGCGCCGAGAACTCGGGCAGCAGGTGATGGAACTGGTAGACGAAGCCGAGGTGCTCGTTGCGGAACCGCCCCTGCGCGGCCGGGGTCAGCGCGTGCAGGTC
>JBEVLR010000192.1:0-7685 GCA_040509075.1 Burkholderiaceae bacterium
CGCAGATGCTGCAGCGCGAGGTCGACCTGGGCGACGCCGATGTCGTCGCCATTGACCTTCGCCGCGACGTCGGGCGTTGCGGCATCGATGTCCTTCTTCGGGCCGCAAGCGCCCAGGAACGCGCAAGCCGACACCGCCATCGTCAAGGCGCGGATGCGCAAGCCGCGGGTCGTACCGGAATCGAACATTGGCGAAAGCCTCATCTGGACCCATCTCACTTCAGCTGGCCCCATCCGGCCACCCGCCGCATCGATTTTCGATGCAGGCACCCGGCGGATGAACCCTCCGGCCGCCAAAACGGCAAACCCGCGATTGTAGTGACTATCTGCCTACGCGACGGTGACAAAGCAGGGGATGTCGATCCGGGAACGCGGGGCCTCCAACTTCATCACGGTATTGGCGCCTCCAAGGCTGGTCTTGCAGGTGTCGAGCTCTCGACCCCCTCGGGAGGCGACGGCAACGCCGCCTGACGCATCGGGACGGCTTGCGGGCGGCCGGCGCGCCGGCCGCGGGAACGCTTCCCTTGTGACCTATGATTCGTTGTGCATCGCAGCATCCCGGGCGCCGCCCCAGCTTTCGACCCCAACCCCCATGAAAATTTCGGAACCGCCGCGCGAGAACATCGAAGGATTGCAGATCCTGCGCGCGGTCGCCGCGCTGATGGTCGTCTTCCACCACGCGCGCCTGTCGATTCCGGGTGGCCAGGCCTGGCCGTCGTTCGGCGAAACCGGGGTCGACATCTTCTTCGTCATCAGCGGCTTCGTCATGGCCTACACGACGGCCAGCGTGCCGACGGCCGGGGCGGCGGGCCTGGCGGCGCGCAGGGCGCAAGCAGGCACGGCCCGCACCCGCCTGCGCGAGGTCGGCGCATTCCTCGAGAAACGCCTGTTGCGGATCGTGCCGCTGTACGCGCTGGCGCTGCTGTGGGTCTCGCGCCGCGAACTCGCGCAGGGGCGTTTCGGCATCGACTTGCTGAAGGACTTCCTGTTCATCCCGCACCTGAACGTCCAGTACCCCTACTGGCTGGCGCCGACCGTGCAGCAAGGCTGGACGCTCAATTTCGAGATGTTCTTCTACTTGCTGTTCGCGGTGTCGCTGCTGCTGGGCGGCGCCTGGCGGCTGCGGTTCCTGATCGGGACGCTGGCCGCGCTCGCCGTCGCCGGCGTCGTCCGGCTCCACGGCGATTGGCCGGCGGCCGAGGAGGTGCTGCGCTGGTCAGGCGCGCCCGACGACACCTGGGGCATTTTCCGCCGCTTCTACACCGACAACATCCTGCTTGAATTCGGCTACGGCGTGCTGCTCCAGCGCCTGCTCGCGCGGGCCGGCCGGCCGGCATGGCCGCGTTGGGCGTTCGCCTTGATGGCCGCCGCCGGCATCGGCGGCCTCGCGCTGCTCCATTCGCATTGGCCGCGCGGCGTCACGCAGGGCCTGCCGGCCGCGCTGGTGGTCTGGGCCGGCATCCATGCCTGCGCGGGCCTGCGATCGCGCACGCTGGAACTCCTCGGCGCGGCGTCCTATGCGATCTACCTGTTCCACTGGGCCTCGTTCGGCGCCGTCAAACCGCTGGCGCACTGGCTGGGCGCGTCCGACGGCCACCCCGGCCGGATCGCGCTGTTGATGGGCGCCCACGTGCTGGTCGCCACGGGCGTGGGCGTGGCGATCCATCTGGCGATCGAGCAACCGTTCCTGCGCTGGGCCCGCGCCAGGCTGCGCTTGAGGCGGGCCGTGGCGTCGCCGGCGTTGCCGGGCTGAACGGCCTGCGAGCGATCCAGGTCAGGCCGGATGGCGGGCCCGGAAATCCGCGTACGCCAGCGCGATGCCTTGCTTCAGCTCGACACGGTGTTTCCAGCCCTGGGCGCGGAGCCGCCCGACGTCCAGCAGCTTGCGCGGCGTGCCGTCGGGCTTGCCCGCGTCGAACACGATCCGGCCGGAGAACCCCACGACGTCCATCACGGTCTCGGCCAGCTCGCGGATGGTCACGTCCGCACCGGTGCCGATGTTGATCAGCGGCCCGTCGTAGCCTCGTTCCATCAAGTGGACGCAGGCGTCGGCCAGGTCGTCGACATACAGGAATTCGCGCATCGGCGTCCCCGAACCCCAGACGACGAATTCGGCGTCGCCGCGCCGTTTGGCTTCGTGGGCCTTGCGGATCAGCGCGGGCAGCACGTGGCTGGTTTCGAGGTCGTAATTGTCGTTCGGGCCGTACAGGTTGGTCGGCATCGCGCTGACGTACTGCCGGCCGTATTGCGCGTTGTAGGCCTCGCACAACTTGACGCCGGCGATCTTGGCGACCGCATAGGGTTCGTTCGTGCGTTCGAGCGGGCCGGTGAGCAGCGAGTCCTCATGGATCGGCTGGGGGCTGAGCCGAGGATAGATGCAGCTGGAGCCGAGGAACATCAGGCGCTGCACGCCCGCCCTGTGCGCGCCGTCGATCAGGTTGGCGGCGATCGCCAGGTTCTCGTGCAGGAACTGCGCGCGCAACGTGTCGTTGGCGTGGATGCCGCCGACCTTGGCCGCCGCGATGAAGACGTAGGCCGGGCGGGTGCGCTGCAGATAGGCGCGCGTGGCGACCGCGTCCTGGAAATCGACTTCCGCCCGCGAGGGGCCCAGCACGTCCACCCCGCCGACCGACGCCAGCCGCCGGACGAGCGCCGAACCGACCATGCCCCGGGCGCCCGCCACCAGCACGGGACCCGGTTCGGATGCCTGCGCGGGCAGCGCGAGGTCGGCGTCATTCATGGTGGTCGTAGGTCTTGAATCCGGCGCGGCGCACGAGCGCGTCGCGCGTGGCGGCGTTGTAGTCGGCGTCGATCATCTCGGCGACGAGCTCGGGCAGGGTCGTGGTGGGCGTCCAGCCGAGCCTCTCGCGCGCCTTGGTCGGATCGCCCAGCAGCGTCTCGACTTCGGTCGGCCGGTAATAGCGCGGATCGACGCGGACGATGACTTGACCGGGCTTGCAAACCGCCTTGTCGCCGACGACCGCGTCGACGATGCCGACTTCGCCGGCGTCGCGGCCTTCGAAGCGCACGGTGATGCCCAGGCGCTCGGCCGACAGGCGCAGGAAATCGCGCACGCTGTACTGAACGCCGGTGGCGATGACGAAATCCTCGGGCTGGGCCTGCTGCAGCATCAGCCACTGCATCTGCACGTAGTCCCGCGCATGGCCCCAATCGCGCAGCGCGCCCAGGTTGCCCAGGTACAGCGTGTCCTGCAGGCCGAGCGCGATGCGGGCGACGGCGCGCGTGATCTTGCGCGTGACGAAGGTCTCGCCGCGCAACGGGCTTTCATGGTTGAACAGCACGCCGTTGCACGCGTACATGCCGTAGGCTTCCCGGTAGTTCACGGTGATCCAGTACGCATAGAGCTTGGCCACCGCGTACGGGCTGCGCGGATAGAACGGCGTCGTCTCGCGCTGCGGGATTTCCTGCACCAACCCGTACAGCTCGGAAGTGGACGCCTGGTAGAAGCGGGTCTTCTTCTCGAGCCCGAGGATGCGGATCGCCTCCAGCAGGCGCAAAGCGCCGAGGCCGTCGGCGTTCGCGGTGTATTCGGGTTCTTCGAAACTGACCGCGACATGGCTTTGCGCCGCCAGGTTGTAGATCTCGTCGGGGCGCACCTTCTGCACGATGCGCGTCAGGTTGGTCGAATCCGTCAAATCGCCATAGTGGAGGACGAAGTTGCGGTCATCGACGTGCGGATCCTGGTACAGGTGATCGATGCGGTCGGTGTTGAACGACGACGCGCGGCGCTTGATGCCGTGCACCTCGTAGCCCTTTTTCAACAGGAATTCGGCGAGATAGGCGCCGTCCTGGCCCGTGACGCCGGTGATCAGAGCTGTTTTCTTGTCGGTCATGCGGGAAATTATGACCCACGTCGAAGCCCATCCCCGTTCCGCGGCCGGGCGCGGCGCTCCGGCGCGAACGCCTTCGGGCGGCCGAGCGGCCAGGCGTCGTTCAACCACCCGGCAGCCCACGCCGGTACTGCACCGCTTCCGCCATGTGCGACGCCTCGACCCGATCCGCGCCGGCCAGGTCGGCGACCGTCCGCGCGAGCTTGGCGATGCGGTGCAAGCTGCGCGCCGACCAGCCGAGCCGCTCGGCGACCTGCTCCAGCAGCGCCCGGGCCGGCTCGGCCAAGCGCAGCTCCGAGTCGATCCGGGCCGCCGCCAGCAACGCATTGGGCACGCCCTGGCGCGCCAGCTGGCGTTCGCGCGCTTCGCGCACGCGCGACGCCACGGCGGCCGAAGGCTCGCCGGCGAACGCCGCCGAAGAGCCGGCGCCATCGGCACCGTCGGCCGGAGGCAGCAGTTCCGAAGGCCGCAGCGCGGGCACTTCGATCTGCATGTCGATCCGGTCCAGCAGCGGCCCCGACAGCCGCGCCTGGTAACGCCGCACGGCCTCGCCGCTGCACAGGCACTGGCGACCACTGGCGGCGAACGCTCCCAGCCATCCGCACGGACAGGGGTTCATCGCCGCGACGAGTTGAAAGCGCGCCGGATAGCGCGCCTGGTGCGCGGCGCGCGAGATCGTGACATGGCCGGTTTCGAGCGGCTCTCGCAACGCCTCCAGCGCGCTGCGCGGGAATTCGGGCAGTTCATCGAGGAACAGGACTCCGGCGTGCGCCAGCGAAATCTCGCCGGGCCGCGGCGGCGACCCGCCGCCCACCAGCGCCACCGCGCTGGCGCTGTGATGCGGCGCCCGCACCGGCCGCTGGCCGAAGCGGCGCGTGTCGAGCCCTTGCGACGACACGCTCAGCAGCGCCGCGCTCGACAAGGCTTCGGAGGGCGTCATCGGCGGCAACAGCCCTGCGAGGCGCTCGGCGAGCATCGACTTGCCGGCCCCCGGCGGGCCGATCAGCAGCAAGCCGTGCGCGCCGGCCGCGGCCACTTCCAACGCGCGACGCGCGCCGGCTTGGCCCTTGACGTCGGCCAGATCGGGCAAGGTGGGCGGATTCGGGTCGTGTTCGCACACCGGCCCGGGCAGTTCCCGGCCATCGACCGGGCCGCCCTCCCCGGGCAAGAAGGCTCGGACGACGTCGCCGAGCGTGCGCGCCGCGCGGATGTCGACGCCTTCGACGCGCGCGGCCTCGAGCGCGCTCTGCATCGGCAGCACCAGCCGGCGCGCGCTGCCCCCTTCGCGCACCGCGAGAGCCAGCGCCAGCGCGCCGCGCACCGGGCGCAATTCGCCGGCCAGGGACAGCTCGCCGGCGAATTCGCAGCGCTCCAGCTTCGACGGATCCAGCAAGCCCTGCGCGGCGAGCACCCCCAAGGCGATGGGCAGGTCGAAGCGGCCCGATTCCTTCGGCAGATCGGCCGGCGCCAGGTTGACGATGATGAGTTTGTTGTGCGGAAAGGCGAATCCGCTTTGCGCCAGCGCCGCCCGCACGCGTTCACGCGCCTCCTTCACCTCGGTATCGGCGAGACCCACCAACGTGAAGCTCGGCAAGCCGTTGGCAAGGTGCACCTCGACCTGCACTTCAGGCGCATGCAAACCGACGAGCGCGCGGGTTCGGACGACGGAAAGCGTCACGGCGCACCTCAATGGGGGCGCGAAGAACGCACGAAAACGCCAATTTGTTCCATGGCGCTATAAAACGGGGTCGGGTTGTTTATTCATCAGGTCAATGAATTTTGAGCTCGCGATTTACGGGGTGGGTTTCAAAAAAATAGGCTTTCATCGCGATTTCGGCACGGCTTTCAGATTGTCGACCTATCTGCCGCACTCCTCGTGCGCTGTCGACGGGGTTTGACTTCATTTGATTGCACAAATATGGTGCATTTTTTGCGGCGGCGCGCATTCTAATCGCACCGATTTTGTGCGTTCATGCGAACGCTTCGGAAGTGCGTCGATCGTTGCGTTTTTGCCTCCCTTTGTTTGCTCTGCGGCTGATGGCGGCAAACTCACGGCTGATCGAATCGGGGGCGGTCGAACGTCTCGTCGCTTCTTCCAGCAAACCTGCCGGGACGGCGGGTCACCCACGCGACTTGTGCTCTACCGCGTGGCACGGAACCTGCGTTAAGGCTGCGAAAGAAGGTCAATTCCCCCGCGTCTTTACCCTCTATCGGAGATTCAGATGAAAAAATCAGCGCTCGTTATCGCCGCAGGCTTGGCGGCCGGCGTTTCCCCGACGCTCGTGTTCGCCGACGACGCTTCCGCTGCAAGTCCGATCACCTACAACATCGGCGCGGTCACCGACTACAAGTACCGGGGCCTGACGCAAACCAAGTTCCACCCGGCGGTCCAAGGCGGCATCGACTATGCCCAGGGCCCGGTCTATGTCGGCACCTGGCTGTCGACGATCCAATGGGTCAAGGACGCCGGCAAGGCGGCAGGCATCGATTCGGGCGACGCGCCGGTCGAATGGGATCTGTACGGCGGCCTGCGCGGCGACGTCGTCAAGGATGCGCTGACGTACGACGTCGGCGTGCTCGCCTACGTCTACCCGGGAGAGAAGTTCCACAACATCGGCCTGGCCAACCCGGATACGGGCGAGGTCTACGGCTCGCTGACCTACGGCGTCTTCACGGGCAAGGTCTCGATCAGCGCGACCAACCTGTTCGGCCTGCCCAGGAGCAAGGGCAGCCAGTACTACGACCTGAGCGCCAATTTCGACCTCGGCGGCGGCTTCACGCTGACCCCCGACCTGGCGTATCAAAACATCGAAGGCAAGTTCCTTCAGGACGCCGGCCTGCCCGACCCGTCGTACGCCGTCTATTCGGCGACGCTGGGCAAGGACTTCGGCAAGGGCCTGACGGGCTCGCTGCAGGTCATCGGCACCGACGCGCACAAATCGGACTACCAGACGTCGACCGGCAAATTCACCGGCCGCACCGGCGTGGTGGCCGGCGTCAAGTATTCGTTCTGACGCTCCGCTGAGAAGTTTCCGCCGGCTCGGGGCGACCCGAGCCGGTTTTTGTTCGACAACGGGGCCCGCGAGCCCCGAAGCTGGAGGATATCGACCATGAAGATGGTGACTGCCGTCGTGAAGCCGTTCAAGCTCGACGAAGTGCGTGAAGCCCTGAGCGCGATCGGCGTGCAGGGGATCACCGTGACCGAAGTGAAGGGGTTCGGTCGCCAGAAAGGCCATACCGAGTTGTACCGCGGCGCCGAATACGTCGTCGATTTCCTGCCGAAGGTGAAGATCGAGGCCGCCGTCGACGACGCGCTCGTCGAACAGGTGATCGAAGCCATCGAGACCTCGGCCCGCACCGGCAAGATCGGCGACGGGAAGATCTTCGTTTCGGCGCTCGAGCAAGTGGTGCGCATCCGCACCGGCGAGACGGGCAAGGACGCCCTCTGACCCGCCCGCGAACCGCCACAGCGCACGATTCCAGATCGTTCCCTAAAACGCCCTCGCGCGTCCAACTCCTGAAAGCATTGCAACCATGAGAAAGCTTTTCGCTTCCCTCGCCCTGGGTTTCGCCGCCCTCGGGTTCTGCGCGACCTCGTTCGCCGCGGAAACCGCGGCCTCCACAGCCTCCACAGCCTCCGCGGCTTCCAGCAAGGCGTCCGCGGCGTCCAAGGCGCCCGCGGCGCTCAAGGCGGCGGCGGCCCTCAAGGCGTCTTCGAAAGCGTCCGCAGCCTCCACGGCCGCCGAGAAGGCCGCAGCCTCCGAAGCCGCCGAGGCTTCGATGCCTGTCGCCGCCGCGCCCGCGCCCGTTCCCACGGCCGCCCCGGCCGCGGCGA
>JBEVLR010000193.1:0-10924 GCA_040509075.1 Burkholderiaceae bacterium
GGGCACCGCCTGGCGCCAGGCGGAAAACGCGAGCAGGCCGCCGCCGTCGCCGGCGACCCGCATGTCGTAGACGGGCGTGCGCGCGTCGGCCGACAGGCCGTCCCACACCTTCAGTTCGCGCAGCAGTTCGACCGACGCGGCGTTCAGCGCGTAAGCGCGGACATCGACCGGCGGCGCGCCGGCGGGGGCCACCGGCTTCGCGTCGATGCCGACCGCCAGGGCCTGGCGGGCGAACGCCAGCGCCAGCGCGCGGCCGACGATGCCGCTGCCGTGGATTCGCGCATCGATCTTGGACATCCGGGCATTGTAGGGAGTCGGTAAAATCGACGCTTTCCCGGAATTCCCCGAAAGACGCGTTCGACGCGCGCGCCCCACCGCCGCGGACGACGGTCGGACAACGTCAGAAGAAAGCCAGAGAACCGCCATGAGCCTCAAATGCGGCATCGTCGGTTTGCCCAACGTCGGCAAATCGACCCTGTTCAATGCCCTGACCAAGGCCGGCATCGCCGCCGAGAACTACCCGTTCTGCACGATCGAGCCGAACGTCGGCATCGTCGAGCTGCCCGATCCGCGGCTGCAGGCGCTCGCGGCGATCGTCGAACCGGAACGGATCGTGCCGGCCATCGTGGAATTCGTCGACATCGCGGGCCTCGTCGCGGGCGCTTCGAAAGGCGAAGGCCTGGGCAACCAGTTCCTGTCGCACATCCGCGAGACGGACGCGATCGTCAACGTCGTGCGCTGCTTCGAGGACGAGAACGTCATCCACGTGAACGGGCGCGTCGATCCGATCTCCGACATCGAAGTGATCCAGACCGAGCTGTGCCTGGCCGATCTCGCCAGCGTCGAGAAGCAGCTCCACCGCGCGGGCAAGCTCGGCCGCTCGGGCGACAAGGAAGCCGCGAAGCTGACCGCGATCCTGGAGCGTTGCCGCGAAGCGCTCGACCAGGCCAAGCCGGTGCGCGGCATCCCCTTCGGCAAGGACGAATGGGCGATCGTGCGCTCGCTGCTCCTCATCACCGCCAAACCGGCGATGTTCGTCGGCAACGTCGCCGACGACGGCTTCGAAGGCAACGCGTTCCTCGATCGGCTGCGCGAGTTCGCGAAGGCGCAAAACGCGCCCGTCGTCGCCATCTGCGCGAAGACCGAGGCCGAACTGGCCGACATGGACGAGGACGACCAGAAGATGTTCCTGGCCGAAATGGGCCAGGACGAGCCGGGCCTGAACCGGCTGATCCGCGCCGCGTTCGGCCTGCTGGGCCTGCAGACCTACTTCACCGCCGGCGTGAAGGAAGTGCGCGCATGGACGGTGGCGGTCGGCGCCACCGCGCCGCAGGCGGCGGCCGTGATCCACACCGATTTCGAGAAAGGCTTCATCCGCGCCCAGACCATCGCCTACGCCGACTTCATCGCGCACCAGGGCGAACAAGGGGCGAAGGACGCCGGCAAGATGCGGGCCGAAGGCAAGGAGTACGTCGTCAAGGACGGGGACGTGCTGCACTTCCTGTTCCATTAGCAGGCTCGGTGGATTCAAGGCTGACTTCGTTGCGGGCCTGGTACCGGCATTGATACCAAGGGTGACGTGACGAACGTGTTCCTTGCCATTCAACGAGAGCTCTATGAATGGCACCGCACGTGCGCGACATCCGAGCGCGCACACGCCAGGCGAGACAAGTCCGCCCTCGGGCGCGAGCCGATGAACTACTTGTTCCTGTCAAACCGCGGCCGCCCGCACCATGAATCGAAAGACGACCGCAATGCGTTGCGAGATGCCGCCGACCCTCCAAGCCCGACAGCGTTGAAAGGCCAACTGCGGCACATCGCCGACGAAATGCGGCCTAAATGCCCGTCAACGCCTGGCGGTGGCGGCATGAGCGCCAAACTGCAAGTCGAAAAATACTTCGCCGCCCTTGAACGGTTGAAAGCCCGCGGCGAACCAATCAGCAACGACGCCGTGGCGTTGGAGGCCGGGAGCGGCCGCGGCAACGTCAAGAAGTCCAGACCAGCTTATACCGAGCTCGTCGCGGCCATGGATGCAGCCGCCAAACAGCACACGAAGGAAAAGACTCTTCTGTGAAGCCGTGCTCGACGATTTCGCACTTCCAGTGAACGCCATCCGGCCCGAACTGAGACTCGTAGTGGATTTCGAAATCGAAGCGGGAATTCTTCATCCACGCATTGCCGTTGGCGTCTCCGCGAATGTCGGTGATCGAGTTCCGCTCTTGCGCCGAGATTGCCTTCCACGCGGGATCGTTTAAGCCCAGTTGCGAAATTCGCCCGCGGAAGTCTTGGTGCGTCAGCGTCGCCAAGAATCGATTGAACAGGGTAGTCTAGACGTTGATTTCCACCTAAGCGTATTCGGTAGCAGCGCTGGCACTACTGCACGCAATGGCGCAAGCAGCGAAGGCGGCAAGAGCTGTATTTCGTGTCATTGCCCAGGATGCATCACCTTGCACTGGCCGACTTTTTGAAGGAATTCACCTTCGATCTGAGGGTTCTTCATCATCGTATTCACAGCGTAGCCATCGGCGCCGCTCGTGTTGCCTCCGGTGATCTTTTCCATGAAGCTATCCGCGAAGAATGAAAGCGGCGCATCGCCATTCATCTCGGATTGATGGCCGTTCTCGTGGAGCCCGGTGATCGGCACCGCCATGGTCTGATGCTTTTCGACGACGCTGCCCGAATACTGGTCAGGCTGGTTCGGATTCTGTCCATATTCAATGAGCCATCTCGCGACACATCGACTCAGCTCAGCCATTGATTTTTAGTCATTCAAAGTGTCCGCACACCCTCGAACATGCTTATGCCGTTCAACGTCTGAGAGTCAGGCCAGCGCCACCGAGCTCAACGACATCCGCGTCATCATCCGCCGCAGACGTCCCGGACGGGCCGCCGCGCCGACCCCGCCGCCGGGCGAAGCGCCGGCATCCGCATGCACCCGCACGGCCGCGGGGCCACGCAAGGCGCTGATGGTCACGACGCCCGCCGAGCCGGCGACCCATGATTGGCCGGCGCCCAGCACGACGTCGACGCGATCGCCGTCGATCGTGATCCACGCGAAACCGTCGACGACTTCGAGGCGGTGACCGGAGGCATCGCGCAGGCGGGCGACTTCGTCGTCGGCCAGGTTCAATTGGGCGCGTCTTGCGGTGAGCAGCATGATGGATTTCCGTGGTTCGGCTGGCTTCCCATGCCGCAAATGCATCAGTCGCCGGCTTTTCCGGAGGCCTCGCCGTCGCGTTCGGGCAGAGGAATGATCGACGATCCGCCAGCGGCCGGCAAACGCTCGTTTGGCATCGGATCCATTCCTGCAGCGCATGGAGCCGCCCGGGCCGGGGCGATGCGTTTATGAAATGTTTATACGGATGGCGTACAACCGCTGACTCTCCTCCAGCGCCGCTTCCCCATGGATCAAGCCCACCCCAGGCAGACATTGTTTCCGCTCACGCTCGGCGCGATCGGCGTCGTCTACGGCGACATCGGCACCAGTCCGCTCTACACGATGGCGACGGTCTTCGGGCCGGCCGGCGCGGTGCCGATGACGCCCGATAACCTGATCGGCGCGGCGTCGACCATCTTCTGGGCGCTGATGATGGTGGTGACGCTGAAGTACGTGCTGGTCATCCTGCGCGCCGACAACCGCGGCGAAGGCGGCATCATGGCGTTGACCGCGCTCGCCGCGCAGGCCTGCGGCACGACGCGCCGCCGACGCGGCTTGCTGCTCTTGCTGGGGTTGTTCGGCGCCGCGCTGTTCTACGGCGACAGCGTGATCACGCCGGCGATGTCGGTGCTCAGCGCCGTCGAAGGGCTGCAAGTCGTCGAACCGGGCCTGAAGCGCTTCGTGCTGCCGATCGCGATCGGCGTGCTGATCGGCTTGTTCGTGGTGCAGCGCAAAGGCAGTTCGGCGGTGGGCAAGATGTTCGGGCCCATCATCGTCGTCTGGTTCGCCGTGCTGGGCGCGACCGGGCTGCAGCAGATCGCCGCGCATCCCGCGATCCTGGCCGCGCTCGATCCGCTGCGCGCCCTCGCCTTCCTGCAGGCGCGCGGCGGGCTCGTGTTCGCCGCGGTCGGGGCCATCGTGCTCGCGCTGACCGGCGCCGAGGCGCTTTACGCCGACATGGGCCACTTCGGCCGCAAGCCGATCCAGCTGGCCTGGCTGGCCATCGTGCTGCCCGCGCTGACGCTGAACTACCTGGGCCAGGCGGCGCTGCTGACGCGCGAGCCGTCGGCGCTGGAGAATCCGTTCTTCCGCCTGTTCCCGCAGGGCTGGCTGATCCCCGCCGTGATCCTCGCGACGATGGCCACCGTGATCGCGTCGCAGGCCGTCATCTCGGGCGCGTTCTCGATGACGCGCCAGGCGATCCAGCTCGGCTTCCTGCCGCGCATGCAGGTCGTCTTCACTTCCGCGGCGCAGGCCGGGCAGATCTACCTGCCCCGCGTGAACCGGGTGCTGCTGTGCGCGGTGATCGCGGCCGCGGTCGGGTTCGGCAGCTCCGCGGCGATGGCCTCGGCTTACGGCATCGCGGTCACCGTCACGATGCTCATCACCACGACGCTGACTTTCTTCGTCGTCCGCGACCGCTGGGCGCTGCCGTCATGGCTCGCCTGCGGCGGCATCGCGGCGTTCTTCGCGTTCGACCTGCTGCTGGCGGCCTCGTGTTCGATCAAGTTCATCGAGGGCGGCTGGTTCCCGATCGCGCTGGGCCTGACGATCTTCACGGCGATGTCGACCTGGAAGCGCGGCCGCGAATTGCTGATCGACTCGATCCGCCAGGACGACCCGGAGCTGCAGCCGTTCATCGAATCGCTGGCGGCGCACGTCGCGCAGCGCGCCCCGCGCACGGCCGTCTACCTGGTCGCGAACCCGGACACGGTGCCGCAGGCTCTGATGCACAACCTGAAGCACAACTGCGTGCTGCACGAGCAGAACGTGATCCTTTCGGTGGTCTTCGAAGAACGCGCTTACGTCGAGCCGCAGGAGGCCCTGACCGTCGCCCCGCTCGCCGACGGCTTCTGGCGCATCGGCATCCGCTACGGTTTCATGAACATCCCCGACGTGCCGGCCGCGCTCGCGCGCTGCGCGCCCCAGGGCATCGATTTCGATCCGATGCGCACCAGCTACTTCATCAGCCGCGCCGTGGTGATCCCGGCGCGCGGCCGGGGCATGCGGCCGTGGCGCGAGCGCCTGTTCGCGGTGATGACGCGCAACGCCGGGAGCGTGGTGGAGTTCTTCAAGCTGCCGGACAACGCCGTGATCGAGCTCGGGACGCGCGTGCAGATCTGAACCGGGCGGCCCTCCGGCGGCCGGGGGGCGCGCGGCGCGCCCTTCAATGCAGCAGCCGCGCGCCGATGCCCTCGCCGGGCGGCCGGCGCAGGCACCAGTTCGCCGACCACGCCGGGAAGTCGGACACCGGCATCGGCCTGCCCATGTGGTAGCCCTGCGCGTGGTCGCAGTTCAGGTCGCGCAGCATGTCCCAGACCTCGGCGTTCTCGACGCCCTCGGCCACGACGGTGATGCCGAGGTTGTGCGCGAGATCGACGGTGGAGCGCACGATCATCGCATCGTCGGGCTCGAGCTGCATGTTGCGCACGAAAGACTGGTCGATCTTGAGCTCGTCCACCGGCAGCCGCTTCAGGTAGGCGAGCGAAGAGTATCCGGTGCCGAAATCGTCGATCGACAGCCTGAAGCCGAGCGCGCTCAGGCGGTCGAGCGTGGCCAGCGCGCGTTGCGGGTCGTCCATGATCGCGCTCTCGGTGATCTCGAGGCAGAACGCCGACGCGGGCGCCCGGTGCTTGGCCAGCAACGCCTCGAACTTCAGCGGCAGATCCTGGTCGAGCAGGTCGCGCGTCGACAGGTTGACGGACAGCGGCAGGTCGATGCCCTCGTCGCACAGCGCCTGCCGGTGCCGCGCCGCCTCTTCGAAAACCCACATCGTCAAGACGCGGATGAAGCCGGTCTGCTCCGCGAACGGCACGAACTGCGCCGGCGGGACGAGGCCGCGCTGCGGATGCTGCCAACGCACGAGCGCCTCGGCGCCGACGATGCGCCGGTCGCCGAGCGACAGCTTCGGCTGCAGGTAGAGCCGGAGCTCGCCGCGGTCGACCGCCTGGCGCAGCTCGCTCATCAGCGTCAAGGTCTGCGCGCTGGTGACGTCGATGGACGGCTCGTAGACCATCGGCCCGTTGCCGCCGCGCTTGCCCGCGTACATCGCCATCTCGGCCCGCACCAGCAGCGTGTCGCCGTCGTCGGCGTGCCGCGGCCAGCAGGCGATGCCGATGCCCGCGCCCATGTCGACGCGGTGTTCTCCGAGCACGAGCGGGGCGTCGAACGCCCGCTCGATGCGATGCGCGACGGCGAGCGCCTGCTGCGGGTCGGCATCGCGCAGCAAGACGCCGAATTCATCGCCGCTCAGGCGCGAGACGAGGTCGCCCTCGCGCGCGATCGTCAGCGCGAGGCGCTCGGCGATCGCCACCAGCACCAGGTCCCCGACCCGATAGCCGAGCACGTCGTTGACGTGCTTGAAGCGGTTGAGGTCGAGCATGAGGATCGAGACCACCGCGTCGCGCGCACCGACGGCCTGCCGTCCGCAGGCCTGCTGGATCGCCTCGTTCAGCGAATCGCGGAAACGCGCGCGGTTGGGCAGGCCCGTCAGGCTGTCCCAATACGCGAGCTTGAGGATCTGGGCCTGGTTCTCCGCGAGGTTGATGCGCATGCGTTCGAACGACTGCGACAGCTCGCCGATCTCGTCGCGGCGCCGCAGGTCCCGCATCGGCGTCACGAAATCGCCCGCGCCGAGCCGCTCCGCCGCGTCGGCCAGGCCGCGCAGCGGCGTCGTGACGCGGCGCGCGGTGAACACGCTGCCGAGCGCGAACACCGCGATGCCGAGCGCCGTGACCGCGATCAGCGCGACCTGCAGGTCGGCGGGCAGCCGCACCTCGTCGGCCACCGACAGCGACACCAGCGCCAGCATGCCGGCCTCGCCGCCGCGGCCGGTGCCGAGCGACTGCGCGCGCACGCCGAGCTCTTCGCCGTTCGCATCGACGGCGACCATGCCGGCTTCCAGGCCCGAGGCGATCCACGGGCGGCTCGTCAGGCTCTGGGCGCGCTGTCCGTCGAGGCTCGTCAGCGCGATGTCCCAGCGATCCTTTCCCGAGGCGCGCGACAGCAGCGTGAGATCGAGGCCCGACAAGCTGCGCATGTCGTTCACGAGCTGCGAATCGAACGGGAACGCCATCAGCACCCAAGCCACGAGCAACGGCGATTTCACCGGCACCAGCACGATCTGGTAAGGCCGGTTGTCGAGCAGCGCGATCGTGCTGGCGTGCCCGATGGAGCTCGCCTGGGCGGCCAGCCGGCTGGCGACGGACGCGAATTCGCGCGAATGGGGGGCGGTCGTCGCGCGCAAACGGAAATCGGTGGACAGCAGGGCCGCCTCCGTCGCGCCGATGCGGGTCTCGTGGTTGGCCAGCACCGACGCCAGCGTATCGACGTCGCCCGTGCTCAAAGCCTCGCGAAAACCGTAATCCGCGGCGAGCAGCTGCGCGCCGTCGGTGACCGCCTGCGCCCTGCGATCGAGCAGATGCCCCAGCAAGCGCTCGCCTTCGGCCAGCTTGGTGGGCAACACCCTGTGCGCGTGGTTCGACAGGCTCGCGCGCAACGCCGTGAAGCTGGCGAGCTGCACGGTCAGCAGCAGCGCCAGGAACAGCACGATGATGCGGGCGCCGATCGAACCTCGCCACAGGCGATCGGCCAACGTCATTTCGCGGATCCGTTCGGCTCGAGATGGATGCGGCGCTCGACGTCGACGGCGCCGACCGCCAGCGCGGACGCCACCGGCGCCATGCTCTCCCCCAGGCTCGGGTGCCACACCTGCAGGCGGTAGCTGCCCGCCGGCACGCCGTCGAAGCGGACGCGGCCGCCCGCGCTGCTGCGCGCGAACAGCGGCGTGTCGACCACGACCACCCATCCGACCATCTGGTCGTGGATGTTGCAGCCGATCACCGCGATGCCGGGCTTGTCGAACGTGATCGGCGCATGCGCCACGCCGGAATAAAGCTTGAGCTGGAACGTCTTGACCGGCGAAAAAGAATAAACGTGGTGACGCACCGTGTCGGAGTTGGGGAACGACACCGACGTGCCGACGGTCACGACCGTCAGCTGCGGGTCGAATTGCAGGTCGTGTTGCGCGATCTGCACGCCGTTCATCGGCTTGGCGGCGAGATGGCCGTTCACGGGTTCGAGCGTCACGACCGCGTCCCCCAAGGGGTTTCCGGCGGGGTCGATGACGACGACGCTCACGCCCGCGGCCCGGGCGGCCTGCGCGAGGACGATCATGGCGGCGGAAACCGCGAAGGACGCTAGGCGGCGGAACATGGTGGCTTGGGCAGGCGGTTGAGGAGGACGGCGCGAACGCGGCAATGCATCGGGCGGTGGATGCCTGCAATCGGACCTATCGGCCGCCCGCGCCCATGATTGATGCCCGCGCGGGAACCCGGTCGCGTCCGGAGCCGCCCGTGCGCGCATTCCGTCACGTCGACCGGTTTTCAGGGAACGAAGCGGTAGCCGACGCCCAGCTCGGTGAGCAGGTGACGCGGCCGCGCGGGGTCGGCCTCGAGTTTGGCGCGCAGATGCCCCATGTAGATGCGCACGTAATGCGTGTCCTGCGAGTGCGAGGGCCCCCACACCGCGCGCAGCAGTTGCGGATGCGTCAACACGCGGTTCGGATGCGCGGTCATCTGCATCAGCAGCCGATATTCGATCGGCGTCAGGTGCAATGCGGCGCCTGCGCGCTCGACGCTTCGGCGGGCGAGGTCGATGCGCACATCGCCGAACTCCAGCGTGCTCGCGGCGTCGGCGCCGGCGCGCGGATGGCGGCGCAGCTGCGCACGCACGCGGGCCAGCAACTCGCCGGTGCCGAAGGGCTTGACGAGGTAGTCGTCCGCGCCGGCATCGAGCGCCGCGATCTTGTCGACCTCCACCGTGCGCGCGGACAACACGATGATCGGGATCTCCGACCAGGCGCGCAGCCCGCGGATGAAGTCGATGCCGTCACCGTCGGGCAGCCCCAGGTCGAGCACGACCAGATCGGGCCGCCGCGTGCCGGCTTCGATCAACCCGCGCCGGATGGAGTCCGCCTCGGCCACCTCGAGCGACTCGGCCTGCAGCGCGAGCCGAATGAAGCGGCGGATTTCGAGTTCGTCTTCGACGACGAGCACCTTGTTGTCGACCGAACCGGCGGCGCTCATCGAAAGCCCGATCGGCGCGCAGCAAGCGATGCGTGTTCGACAGCGACCATGCCCACGACTTTACCGGCTTTGGCCACCCTCCCCGGCGCCGGTAGAGAGGATCGTTTGCGAATCAAATCCATATCGTTCAATACGAAATATATTTAGTTTGCACTCACTATCTAATTTATTCCCGTACAAACTAGATCACTACTGAGAACGAGATCATTCGGATCGATCAGCACTCCCGGAAGGAGAGTGCTAATATCCATGGAACCGAACGATCGGATTTCGATCACATACAGCACATGAGCACTCAAACCACCGCACTTTCAGTCCGCGATCCCTGGAGCCTGGTTCCTCCGCTGGGCAACCTCGACGCCTACATCTCGGCCATCAATCGGCTTCCGCTGCTGTCGCAGGAAGAGGAGACGCGCCTTGCCAGGAGGCTGCGCAACGACGGCGATCTGGCCGCGGCCAGCGCGTTGGTGATGTCCCACCTGCGTCTGGTCGTGTCCGTCTCGCGCCAATACCTCGGCTACGGCCTGCCGCACGGCGACCTGATCCAGGAAGGCAACGTCGGCTTGATGAAAGCCGTGAAACGTTTCGATCCTGATCAGGGCGCTCGCCTCGTCAGCTACGCGATGCACTGGATCAAGGCGGAGATCCACGAATACATCCTGAAGAACTGGCGCATGGTCAAGGTCGCGACGACCAAGGCCCAGCGCAAGCTGTTCTTCAATTTGCGCTCCATGAAGACGAAGCTGAAGGACGAGGCGTCCGATGCCGAGGTTCACCGCAACACGCTGTCTCCCGCGCAGGTCGAGCGCGTCGCGCGCGACCTGAACGTCAAGCCGGAAGAGGTGCTGGAAATGGAGACGCGCATGTCCGGCGGCGACGTCGCGATGGAAGCGCAGAACGACGATGGCGAAGAAGCCTTCGCGCCGATCGCTTATCTCGCCGACGACCGCGACGAGCCCACGCGCGTGATCGAGAACGCGGCGAACGACCGTTTGGCCGGTGCCGGGATCGGCGAAGCGTTGGAGACGCTGGACGCCCGCAGCCGCCGCATCGTCGAAGAGCGCTATCTCAAAGTCAACGACGACAACTCTGGCGGCATGACGCTGCAGGAGCTCGGAGCCGAATACGGCGTCAGCGCCGAGCGGATCCGCCAGATCGAAGTGGCCGCGTTAAAGAAGATGCGCAAGGCGTTGGAGCCGCAAAAGGTTTGATCCGCGCCGCGCAGGCGGCTCGCTCTGTGGAAACGGACGCTTCGGCGTCCGTTTTTGCTTCGAATGACGTCTCAGTGATCAGAACCCGCGCCGAATTCTTCCATGGCGGACGACGCGATCCAGGCTCGTCGCAGCCACGAGCTTCATGAACCCGCCCGGCGCCGGCTGGGCATAGAAATGTGTGATGCCTGATCAGGTTCATGCTCCGTCGTATTGATTCTATGCATACACCTTTCGAGCCAACTCCAACAATTTTCTGTGTTTGACTTTCATCGCGGCGCTCAATTTTTTGGGCGCCGGAGTCAATTTTATTTCGGCTGCATCCGAGAATGCACGACGGGCAAAAATATTCTCTATCTCTGCAAGCATTGCGCGCTCTTCGCTTGTAGAAGGTTTTTTGTCTGAGGGCACCATGATATCTTCCGGCTTGAATTCATCATAGTGAATGAATTGTTGCTCCGAGGTCGGCT
>JBEVLR010000194.1:0-3928 GCA_040509075.1 Burkholderiaceae bacterium
GGGAGCGGCGTCCCCGATCCGGCGTCCGTCCCCGGCGGCGCCGCGTCCGGCACCGGCCCCGACAGCAGTTGCGCCCAGCGCGATTCGCGCGCGCCCGGCGCGCGCGCGAGCTTCACGACGAACGGCGGTTGACGCGTCGCGAGTTCGTCGAGGAAGCCTTCGACCGACGAGATGTCCGCGAAGCGATGCAGCCGCTCGGCGTTCAACCGCAGCTCGGCCGCCGTCTGCGGCCCCCGCAGCATCAGCAGCGCGAGCAGCGCCACGCTCTGGCCCGGCACGCCCAGCACGCGCGCGACGTTGTGTTCGAACCGCGGCACGCGGCTGCCCGGGCCGTCGAGCACGATGTGCAACGATTTCAGCGTGTCGAGCGCGGCCAGCACGTCGCCTTCGCTGGCGTTGATGACCGGATCGCGCGCCGTCTTCTGGTTGCATCCCAGCGTGAGCGCGTTCACGCTCAGGGGATAGCTGTCCGGCACGGTGTGCTGTTTCTCGACGAGCACGCCGAGGATGCGGGTCTCGAGGAGCGAAAGCGTGGGAAGCGCGGGTAAGGGCATGGCGGATCGGCGGGCGGGGCGGGCTTCGAGTATCGCTCCGCCCGCGTTGCGCCTTCCGGCGGGCTGCAAGCTCCGGCAGCGTCGCGCCGCCGGCGAAAAATGCGGCTGAGAGAACGGCTCCGCGCACGCATTTGTCGCGCGAAGGCATCCAAGGCCCGCGGCCTTGCCTGCGGGCGACGGACAAAGCTCGGCCGCACCGTCGAACGCCATGGAAAATGCCTCGCGAACGAGGCATCGGCGGCATGCGGGGCGAGCCCGCGCCAGCGACCGCGCTGGGCCCGGTCACGCGGCGCGGCGGTTTCGGGTCACTGCAGGTTCAGCGCGCCCGTCAGGTCGCCCATCGGCTTCGCGCCGGCGGCCTTCAACGCGTTGTCGCGCGTGGTCAGGCCGGAGAGCGTCGGGAGCGCGAAACGGCGCGTGATCAAGCGCAGGATCGACGCGGTGTCGTACTGCGTGTGGTCGACGGTGCCCTTTTTGGCGAACGGCGAGATGATGATCGCCGGGACGCGCGTGCCCGGGCCCAGCTTGTCGGCGGACGGCGGCGCGACGTGGTCCCAGGTGCCGCCGAACTCGTCGTACGTGATCACGATGACCATGTTCTTGTACTGCGGGCTGGCTTGCAGCTTGGCGACCAGGTCGGCGATCCGCGCGTCGCCATCGGCCAGGTTCGCGTAGCCGCTGTGCTGGTTGTAGACGCCTTCGGGCTTGTAGAACGCGACCGGCGGCAAGGTGCCCGCGGCGGCGTCGGCCACCAGATCCGTGTAGTCCTTCAGGTGCGCGGCGCGCTCGGTGGCATGGGCGACCGGGTCGAAGTTCGCGTAGTAGTTGAACGGATGGTGGTGCGGCTGGAAGTCGACGTTGGCGGTGGTGGCGACGCCGTTCGAGCCGGTGGCGCCGATCACGGTGCGGGCGCTGGCCGGCGCCTGCATGCCGTCGGCCACGGCGGCGTTCCAGGAGCCGCTGTACCACTTCCAGCCGACGTTGGCGGTGGTCAGCAGGTCGCCGATGGTGGCCTGGGTCTGCGGCGGCAGCGTGGTGGCGGCGGTCGTGTTGGCGAACAGCGCGTCGTTGCCGTTGACGTCGACCGGCCTGTTGGAGCTCGGCTGGTACGGGGGCTGCATCGTGTTGACGGCGTAGAACTTGCCGTCGCCGAAGTAGTTGGCCGGCGCGATGTTGCCGCTCAGCGAGAACGTCGGCGGGCCGTCGAGCGCCGAGACCGGTTGGCTCGAGGCCGCGGTCAGGTGCGGCAGGAAGTTGCCGTTGGCGTCCTTGTCGATGGCGGCGATCGTCGGATGCTGCGGCGAGGTGTCGGCGTTCGGGAATTCCGGCGCGCACGCGCAGATCAGGTATTGGTGGTTCAGGAACGAACCGCCGAACGCGCCTTCGAAGAAGTTGTCGGCCAGCACGTTCTGCTGCGCGAGCTTGTACAGCGCGGACTGGCTGTAGTCCCAGTGGCCCATCGTCAGGCCGCCGGCGTCTTCCCAGGCGGCGAACTGGTCGTTCTTGCCGCCGTCGATGGCCATCTGGTGTTCGAAGAAGCGGTGGTACAGGTCGCGGGTGACGATGGCGGTGGTCAGCGTCGCGCCCGGGCCGGCGGCCGGCACGAAACCGGTCTCGACCGAGAACGGCGCATTGGCCAGGCCGGCGCTTTGCGCCTGCGTGACCACGACGCTGCTGCCCGCCGCGGTGACGCCGCCCCAGGTTTGCGGCAGCGTGGCGAGCACGGTCTTGCCGTCGCGGTCGACCTGCGGGAGGTAGGCCGACGTCGGATGGCCGTTCGCGTCGACGACCGAGCCCAGGCCGTTGGCGCCCGGGAACTTGCCGAACAAGTTGTCGAACGACCGGTTCTCGGCGTAGATCACGACGATGTTCTGAACCTTGTTCTGCAGCGCGACGGTCGTGTCGACCGGATCGCTATCGTTGCAGGCCGACAGGCAGAGGACCGCCGCGAGGGCGATCGGAGTCGGCAGCGCGCCGAATTTGAGAGAGTTCTTCATTGTTGACCAAGGCCTCCTGAGACCGTCCATGAACACCGAAACACGAATAAGGAACTTGCAACTCGACAGCATTGCTTCTTAATGTGACAACGCCGTGTATTTCCCGAATGCCGCAGTGGGGCAGTGGATTCATCAAATTGCCATGTGGCCCGCTTACCCTGACGGATTCGCCCCGCCCCACCCCTGTCGAGTCCGCGATGCGCCATCTTCCTTCCGCTCTTCCGCGCCTCGCGGCCCGGCTCGCGTGGCCGGCGCTGCTGCTCCTGGCCCTGGGGCCGGCCCGCATCGCGCCGGCGTGCGCGGCGGACGCGGCCGCCGCGAGGACGGTTGCCGCGCCCTCCGCCCGCATCGCCAGCGAGCCCGCGTCGTTTTACGGCACTTTCGCGCACCGTCCGGATGCGCAGGCGCTGACCCGGCTCGGGCGCGCGCTGTTCTTCGATCGCGCGCTGTCGGCTTCGGGCAAGCTGTCCTGCTCGTCGTGCCACGATCCGGCGCATGCCTTCGGCCCGCCCAACGCGAACGCGGTGCAACTCGGCGGCGCCACGGGCTCGCTGCCCGGCGTGCGCGCGGTGCCGTCGCTCAAATACCGCCAGAACACGCCGCCGTTCTCGGAGCACTTCTCCGAAGACGACGGCAACGACAGCGAAGACATGGGCCCGACCGGCGGCCTCGGCTGGGACGGCCGCTCGTCGTCCGCGCACCAGCAGGCGGCCGCGCCGCTGCTGTCGCCGTTCGAGATGGCCAATCCCGATCCCGAATCGGTGGTCGGGAGGTTGAAAACGTCCGCGAACGCCGCCGCGTTCCGCGAGGCGTTCGGCAAGCAGGCGTTCGACGATCCGCAACGCGCCTGGAACGGCCTCGTGCTGGCGCTGGAAGTGTTCCAGCAGAGCCCGTCCGACTTCTACCCGTACGACAGCAAGTACGACGCGTTCCTGCGCGGCCGGGCCGAGCTTGGCCCGGCCGAGGCGCGCGGACTGCTCGCGTTCAACGACCAGGCCCGGGGAAACTGCGCGCTGTGCCATCCGAGCTCGATCAAGGAAGGGGCGTTCCCGCAGTTCACGGATGCGGGCTTCATCGCGCTCGGCGTGCCGCGCAACCGCGCGATCCCGGCGAACGCCGCGCCGGCGTATTTCGACCTCGGCCTGTGCGGCCCGCTGCGCACCGACCTGAAGAACCGCCCCGAGTACTGCGGCCTGTTCAAGACGCCGTCGCTGCGCAACGTCGCGCTGCGCCCGGTGTTCTTCCACAACGGCCTCTACACGCGCCTGGAGGACGCCGTGCGCTTCTACGCGCAGCGCGACACGAACCCGCGGCGCTTCTACCCTCACGGCAAATACGACGACCTGCCGGCCAAGTACCGCGCCAACGTGAACGATG
>JBEVLR010000195.1:0-5443 GCA_040509075.1 Burkholderiaceae bacterium
ACGTGCTCGGCACCTTCACCGTCACCAACACCAACGACGCCGGCGCCGGCTCGCTGCGCCAGGCCATCACCAACGCCAACGCCAGCTCCGGCGCCGACACCATCACCTTCAACATCGCCGGCGGCGGCGTCAAGACCATCACCCTCGCCTCCGCCCTGCCCACCGTCACCGACACCGTCGTGCTGAATGCCGAGACGCAGCCGGGCTACGCGTCGACGCCGCTGATCGAGCTGAACGGCGCCTCGGCCGGCGGCGCCGCCTCGGCGCTGACGCTGGGCAGCGGCGCGTCGGGCAGCGTGATCGAAGGCTTCATCATCAACCAGTTCCAGATCAACGGCATCTACCTGAACGCGGCGGACAACGTGACGATCCAAGGCAACTGGATCGGCGTCGATTCGACCGGCAACGCGGCGTCCGTCAACGGCGGCTCCGGCATCCTGATCGACGGCGGCAGCAACAACACGGTGGGGGGATCTTCGGCGGCGGCACGCAACGTCGTTTCAGGCAACGGCAACGCCGGCATCAGCCTGACCAACCAGAGCAACGACAACACGATCCAGGGCAACTACATCGGCACCGACGCCGCCGGGGCCTCGTCGATCGAAAACCAATCGGGCATCTGGATCGGATCGACCAGCACCGGCAACACCATCGGCGGCACGGCCGCGGGATCGGGCAACCTCATCTCGGGGAACACGAACAACGGCATCGATGTCGTGGGCGGCAGCACGGGCACGCTGATCGAGGCGAACCTCATCGGCACCGACGCGACGGGCACCGCCGCCGTGGCGAACGGCCAGTACGGCATCAACCTGGCGTCCGACGGGAACACCATCGGCGGCCTGACCGCGGCGGCCCGCAACGTCATCTACGGCAACAGCAGGAACGGCATCGTCATCAATGCGAACAACAACATCGTGGAGGGAAACTACATCGGCGTCGACGCGACCGGCGCCGGCTCGCTGAGCAACAGCTTCCCCGGGGTGTTCATCGGCAGCACCGGCGCGAGCGGGAACACGATCGGCGGAACCGCCGCCGGCGCCGGCAACGTGATCGCCAACCACAGCAAAGGCGTCATCGTCGGCATAGGCACGGGCAACGCCATCCTCGGCAACTCGATCCACGACAACTCCGCGATCGGCATCGACATCGGCTCCAACGGCGTCACGGCCAACGACGCCGGCGACGCCGACACCGGCGCCAACGACCTGCAGAACTTCCCCGTCATCACCAGCGCGACGTCCAACGGCGGCAACATCACATTCGTCGGCAGCCTCAACAGCAACGCCTCGACCACCTACCGCATCGAGTTCTTCGCCAGCCCCGGCGCAGACAGCTCCGGCTACGGCGAAGGCGCGGCCTACCTGGGCTTCGTCGACGTCACCACCGACGGCAGCGGCAACGCCTCGATTTCCGCGACGATGGCGGGCGCTTCCGTCGGCGGCAAATGGGTCAGCGCGACGGCCACCAACCTGACCAACGAAGACACGTCGGAATTCGCGCTGTCCGTCCTCGGTAAGGCGGCGCCGACGGTCGCCGCATCCGGCGGCACCACGGCTTTCGTCGCCGGCGGCGGCGCGGTGGCGGTCGATCCCGGCGCCACCGTCACCGACGCGGACAGCGCGACGCTGGCCTCGGCCACCGCCAGCATCAGCGCCAACTTCGCCGGCGGCCAGGACACGCTCGCGTTCACCAACACCAGCAGCGCCGCGTTCGGCAACATCGCGGCCAGCTACGACGCGGCGGCCGGCGTGCTTTCATTGACGTCGGCCGGCGCGACGGCCACGCTGGCCCAATGGCAAGCCGCGCTCCGGGCGGTGACCTACGACAACAGCTCCGCCACGCCGAGCACGGCGAGCCGCACCATCTCGTTCACCGCCAACGACGGCGGCCTCGCCAGCGCGGCCTCCAGCCAGGCCGTTTCCGTCAGCCCGACGCACACCTTCATCGTCACCAACACCAACGATTCCGGCGCCGGCTCCCTGCGCCAGGCCATCACCGACGCCAACGCCAACGCCGGCACCGACACGATCGTCTTCAACATCGGAACGGGCTTCCACACGATCGGCCTGACGTCCGCGCTGCCCACCATCACCGACACCGCGCTGCTGGACGCCACCACGCAACCGGGTTACGGCGGAACGCCCTTGATCGAGCTCAACGGCGCCTCGGCCGGCAACGGCATCCCCGGATTGGAGCTGACCTTCGGCGCCTCGAACAGCCTGATCACCGGATTCGTCATCAACCGGTTCCAGAGCGACGGCATCTACCTGAACACCGCGTCGAACGTCACGATCCGGGGCAACTGGATCGGCGTCGATCCGGCGGGCAATTCCCCGATGGCCAACACCGGCGCCGGCATCCACCTGAACAACAGCAACGGCGACGTGATCGGCGGCAACACGGCGGCGGCCAGGAACGTCCTCTCCGGCAACGCCATCGCCGGCGTGCAGATCAGCAACTCCAGCATCGGCAACATCGTCCAGGGCAACTACATCGGCACCGATGCGACCGGCGCCGGCCCGATCCAGAACGGCGACGGCATCCTGATCCAGGCGTCCAGCACGGGCAACACGATCGGGGGGACGGCCGCCGGAGCGGGCAACCTGATCTCGGGCAACACGAACACCGGCATCGAGGTCAAGAGCGCCAGCGCCAACACGCAGATCCTGGGCAACTACATCGGCGTCAACGCCGCGGGCATGGCGGCCTTGCAGAACGGCCAGTACGGCGTCCTGCTCCAGAGCGACGGCAACACGGTCGGCGGCACGACGGCGGCGGCACGCAACGTCGTTTCGGGCAACAACGGCAGCGGCATCGCGATCCAGGGCGCCAGCGGCAACGTCGTCGCGGGCAACTACGTCGGCGTCGGCGCGGACGGGGCCGCCGTCATCGCCAACGGCGACGCCGGGGCGAACCTGTCGGCGTCTTCGAACGGCAACACGATCGGCGGCGCCGCGGCGGGGGCCGGCAACGTGTTCTCCGGCAACGTCCGCGAGGGCATCCGGATCGAGGGCGCAAGCGCGAACAACAGCGTCCTCGGCAACTATGTCGGGCTCGACGCCGGCGGCACGATCGACAAGGGCAACGGCGCCGCCGGCATCCTGATCGACGGCAGCGCCGGAAACACGGTCGGCGGCACGGCCGCCGGCGCCGGCAACGTCGTGTCCGGCAACGCCGGCGAAGGCATCTCCGTGGTCGGCTCCGACAGCACGACCGTGCAGGGCAACCTCGTCGGCACGAACGCCGCCGGCACCGGCGCGATCGCCAACAACTACAACGGCGTCGTGTTCGACAGCTCCGACAACGGCACCCTCGGCGGGACATCGGCGGCGGCGCGCAACGTCATCGCGGGCAATTCCCAGCAAGGCGTCGCCATCCGCAACGGCAGCACGGGCAACAGCGTGCTGGGCAACTACATCGGCGTGAACGCCAGCGGCCTGGGCGCGCTCGGAAACGGCTGGGCCGGCGTGTTCATCCAGGCCAGCGGCAACACCATCGGCGGCGCGGCGGCCGGCGCCGGCAACGTCATTTCGGGCAACGGCCAGCTCGGCGTGCAGATCGACAACGGCGCCAACAATGCCGTGCAGGGCAACCGGATCGGCCTGGCCGCGTCCGGCGCGGGCATGCTCGCCAACGGCTGGAGCGGCATCGAACTGACGGGCACGGACTTCGGCAACCAGATCGGCGTCAACGTGATCGCCGGCAACACCGAAGCCGGCGTCAAGATCGATGCCGGCACCGGCAACACCCTCAGCGGCAACTCGATCTACGGCAACACCGCGCTCGGCATCGACCTGAACGCCGACGGCGTGACCGCCGACGATCCGGGCGACGGCGACTCCGGCGCCGACGATTCCCAGAATTTCCCGGTCATCGCGAATGCGGTCCGCAACGGCGGCACCGTCACCATCAGCTTCGGCCTCAGCGGCGCCGCGTCGACCAACTACGTGATCGAATTCTTCGCGGGCCCGGCCGCCCACGGTTCCGGGTACGGGCTGAGCGGGGGCTCCTCCCTGCTGGGCTCCCTCTCCGTGTCGACGGACGGCGGCGGGAATGCGTCGTCCTCGCCGACGTTCGCCTATGCCGGCGGCTGGATCACCGCGACGGCCACGAACCTGGCCACGGGCGACACGTCGGAATTCGCGCTGTCCGTGCCGGTCGACAGCGCCCCGGTGGTCGCCACCTCCGGCGGCGCGGCGACCTTCACCGCGGGCGGCGCGGCGGTGGCCGTCGATCCAGGCCTCACCGTTTCGGACGCCGACAACGCGACGCTCGCCTCGGCGACGGCCAGCATCACCGGCAACTTCGCCGGCGGCGAGGACGCGCTCGCCTTCGCCAACGACGGCAGCACGATGGGCAACATCGCCGGCAGCTACGACGCCGCGACCGGGGTGTTGTCGCTGAGCTCCGCGGGCGCGGTCGCCACGCTGGCGCAATGGCAGGCCGCGCTCCGCGCGGTCACCTACATCGACGGCTCCGGCACGCCGAGCACCGCGAACCGCACCGTCTCGTTCGCCGTCGACGATGGCACCTCGAACAGCGCGGCGGCCACCAGAACCGTTTCTTTCAATGGGCCCCAGACCTTCGTCGTCACCAACACCAACGATTCGGGCGCCGGTTCGCTGCGCCAGGCCATCCTCGACGCCAACGCCCACGCCGGCTTCGACGACATCGTCTTCAGCATCGGATCGGGCCCGCAGACCATCGCCCCCACCTCGTCGCTGCCCGTGGTCACCGACGCCGTGTCGCTGGACGCCAGGACGCAACCGGGCTACGGCTCGACGCCGCTGATCGAACTCGACGGCACCTCGTCGGCCAACAGCTTCGAGCTCACCTCCGGCGCGTCGGGCAGCGTGATCGCCGGCTTCGCCATCGGCCACTTTTCCAGCAGCGACGGCATCTTCCTGAACGGGGCTTCCGGCGTGACGGTGCAGTCCAACTGGATCGGCCTCGACGCCGCGGGCAACGCGGCCGCCAACTCGTTCGAAGGCATCCACCTGCTCAACAGCAGCAACGACCTGATCGGCGGGACGACGGCCGCCGTCCGCAACGTCATCTCGGGCAACGCCGACGCCGGCATCCAGCTCGAAGGCAACAGCAGCAACAACACGATCGCGGGCAACTACATCGGCACCAGTGCGGACGGCGCCTCGGCGATCGCCAACCTCATGGGCATCCTGATCCAATCGTCGGCCACCGGCAACACGATCGGCGGCACCGGCGCCGGCGCCGGCAACCTGATCTCGGGGAACACGCAAGCCGGCATCAGCTTCAACGACGGCAGCGCGACCGGCAACGTGGTGCAAGGCAACGTGATCGGCCTGGCCGCCGACGGCGCCACCGCGCTGGGCAACGGCGGCGACGGGGTGACGCTGGCGAGCGCCGCCGGCAACCTGATCGGGGGCGCCGCCGCCGGCGCCGGCAACGTCATTTCCGGCAA
>JBEVLR010000196.1:0-4465 GCA_040509075.1 Burkholderiaceae bacterium
CACGCCTGCGCATGGTCGAACGCCGACGCGGTCGCCGCGATCAACAGCATCAAGGCGCCGAACGCCCACAAGCCGACGCCTGGAACGACCGTCGCCAGGCTGGACAGCTTGGTCAGCGCGACCAGCGCCCCCAACATGAACACCTCCACCATCACCCACGGCCGCACCGCCTGCATCGCGCGCAGCACCAGGCCGGCGCCGGGCGCGGCCTCGCCGGCGCGCAGCGGCAGCAGCACGTAGCAGACGGCCCCCAGTTCGATGAGCGGATTCAACAGCGTCGTGAAAAGCACGGTGCCGCACAGGAACCAGTAGCCTTCGTCGTACAGCGTCCAGGCGGCCTGCCACAGCGTGGTGCTGCGCTCTTGGCCTTGCAGGTCGATCGCGATGATCCGGTTCAGGTGCGCGATCGCGAGCAGCACCAGCCCGCTCAACGCGAGCGAGAGCGGCAGGTCGAACGTGGCGTGGCGCACCAGGCCCAGCGGGTGGCCGCAGCGACGGCATTCGAAGTGGCGGCCCGACGGCGCGACCGCCGTGCCGGGCTCGACGAGCGACTCCCCGTCGGAGCGCGGGCGGCGGTGCAGCGTGTCGCATTCGGCGCAGGCCAGCAGCTCTTCGCGCAGCGTCGCCAACGGCAGCCGCGGCGCGAGCGCGTCGACGCCGTCGTCGATCGCGCTGTTCGCCAGATGGGCCAGCGAGCCGTTCCCGCCGCGCGCGCGGCGCAGGCGCGCGAAGGCGCTCCGCGCGCGGTTCACGAGGCAAGCTCCGCCCTGCGGGGCGCGGCTCGGGCGCCTCCGGGCGGCCGGGCGGCATTCATGAGGCAGGCTCCGCCCCGCATTTCACGCCTTCAGTCCAGGCATTCGCGCGCACGGTCGGCGGCCGAATCGCGCAGCGCCGCGGCGATGTCGTCGGCCAGGGCGCGCACGCCGTCCGAGTGCGCGCGGGCGAGGGCGTCGTAGCGGCGTTCGCCTTCTGCGGGGCCGGCCGATGCGCCGACATCGCGCACCGCGGCGCGCACGACGCGGTAGCGGCCCGCATCGACGGGCGACACCTTCGGATCGGACGGAACGCATTCGACCGCCCATCGGAACTGGTCGCTGACGGCCGGCGAGGGGACGAGCATGCTGTCGAAGCGCAGGACCTGGACGCGCAACCGCAGCGGCGGCGGCCGGTCGAAATCGGTGCCCGAGCCGGAGCCGGTCGGCCCGGCGTCCGCCCAGAGCCCGCCGGGCAGCGCGCCGCCGTTCAGGTAATCGACCAGCGTCTGCGCGAGTTCGGCGCCGAGATCCTGCGTCCACAGCTGGTGTTCGTAGACCATCGCGCCGGTGTCGCCGTTGCGGATGACCCATTCGTGGCGGGCCAGCGCATCGGGCACCGTGACCGGCCCGATCGCCAATCCGTGCGCGGCGGCGTGCGCGCCGCCCGGCTTGGCCGAGCCGGACGGGCGCAGCGTGTGGTAATGGTCGAGCGGCGTCGAGCAGCCCGCGGCGAACGCGAGCGACGCGAGCAGCGGCGCGAGCCGCGGGCGCGCGGCGCGGCCGCCGGCCGGCGGGATCGATCGGCGCAAGTTCATTTAGGATCCTCCGGCTTGCCCCTCAACAGCGACTCGGGATGCCGTTCGAGGAAATCGGCCAACCCACGCAGCGACTCGGCGGCGCGCGACACGTCGTTGAGCGTCTGCGTCGCCTTCGGGCCCACCGTCTGGTCGACGCTGCCGAGCGTCTTGCGCAAGTCCGCGACGGCTTGGCGCACCTCCGCCATCGTCTGCTGCACTTCGGGCGCGATGCCTTTGTCGACGTGTTGCACGAACTCGTCGACGTGCTTCAGGCTCTGGTCGAGATCGGCCAGGTCGCGGCGCAGGTCGCCCGCGAGCTGGTCGTACGGGATCGCGGCGAGTTTCGTCGCGAGTTCGGACAGCGAATCCTGCAGGCTGTCCAGGCTGCCGGGCATCGTGGGCATGATCGGCGGCGTCGCGCGCCAGTCGATGTTGGCGGGCGGCGCGTGCGGGAAGAAGTCGAGGCCGACGTACAGCTGGCCGGTCAACAGGTTGCCGCTGCGCAGCTGCGCGCGGAAACCCCGCTTGACCATCGGATCGACGCGCGCGCGCTGGGCGGCGTCGGTCAGCTCGTCGTTCTGCTTGCCGTTGGCCGTCGGCAGGCGTTGCGGGTAGACGCGCACGTCGACGGCGATCTTCGGCTCGGGATCGGCTTTGCCGGCGGAGCCGTCGACGCCGATGTGCGTGACTTCGCCGATCGGCAGGCCGCGGTACTCGACCGGCGCGCCCACCGCGAGCCCGCGCACCGAGGCCGCGAACATCAGGCGGTAGTCGAAACCGTGCGTGTCGATCTGGCGCAGCGCGTCGGACATTTGCCTGTACAGCGTGAATTGCGAGCGCGCGGGCGCTTCGGCCTGGCCGACCGGATCGATCTCCGGCGCTTCCTGGAACGCGATGCCGCCCGCCAGCAGGCTCACCACCGACTGCGTCTGCATGTGCAGCCCCTGCGCGTCGAGCGCGACGTCCACGCCGCTCGCATGCCAGAAGCGGCTGTGCTGGTTGACGAAGCGGTCGTACGGCGCGGTGACGAAGATGGTGAAGCGGATGTGGCGGCCGTCGGGCGTCATTTCGTAGGCCATCACCTGCCCGACGGGCACGCGGCGCAGGAAGATGGGCGAGCCGATGTCGAGCGAGCCGAGTTCGTCGGACTCGAGCACGAACTCGCGGCCCGGCACGTCGGCGGTGACCGGCGGCTGCGTGTCGAGCCCCTGGAACTCGCGGCGCTCGCCCGCGTTGCGCCCGGCGTCCATGCCGATGGAGGCGCCGGACAGCAGCGTGCCCAGGCCCGTCACCCCGCCGGCGCCGATGCGCGGGCGCACGACCCAGAAGCGGGTGTCGGTGACGAGCAGGTTCTCGACGCCCTCGTTGCCGCGCATTTCGGCGGTGACCTCCACTTCGTGGTGGTCCGGCGTGAGCTTCACGCGCCGCACGATGCCGATGTCGACGTCCTTGTACTTGATGTGGGTCTTGTTCGCTTCGATGCCGTCCGCGTTGCGGAAGTAGATCGTGACGACCGGGCCGCGGTTCAGGATGGAACGCACGCCGAGCCCGGCGCCGATGAGGACGGCGATCAACGGCACCAGCCAGACCAGCCACAACGAATAGTGCGCGCGGCGCGCGACGACGGGCCGCGGCGGATCGGCGGGCGGCGTCGGCGTCGCCGGCGCGTCGCCGGGCGCGTCTTCCTCGGGGCTGCGCGGCGGATTCATGGAGCGGCCGATCCGCGGCCGGCGGGCACGTCGAACAGCAGCCGCGGATCGAAGCTGTGCGTGGCGAGCATCGTCAGCACCACGACAGCGCCGAACGCCACGGCCCCGGGGCCGGGCAGCATCTCCGCCAGGTTCTCGACCTGCACCAGCGCGGCGAGCACCGCGACGACGAAGATGTCGAGCATCGACCAGCGGCCGATCATCTCGAGCAGGCGATAAGCCCGGAGCCGGCGCGTCTTCCAACGGGTTTCGTGGCGCTGCAGCGAGATCAGCAGCAGGGACAGCAGCAGCAGCTTGGTGACCGGCACCACGATGCTGGCGACGAACACGATCAGCGCTAACGGATACGAACCGGTTTGCCAGAAGTAGAGGATGCCGCTGAAGAGCGTGTCGCTCTGGCGGCCGGCGATGGAGGTGGTGTGCGTGACCGGCAACAGGTTGGCCGGCAGGTACAGCGCCGTGGCGGCGAGCAGGTAGGCCCAGCTGCGTCCGACGGAATCCGGCTTGCGCGGGCGCAGCACGGCGTCGCAGCGCGGGCAGCGCGCCCGGCCGCCGGCGATCGCCGCGATCGGCGGCTCGCACACCGCGGCGCATCCGCGGCAACGCCACAGCCCGGTGGACAGGGCCGAAGCGAAGGGCGGGGCGGTGGGAACGGGTGGGGACATCGGCGGCAAAGGGCAAGAAGGGTGCCGTGCTGACCGCGCGGCGCCCGCAAGAATGCCATATCCCTCCGGCGTCGCCTCGGCCGGCGCCGGGCGGGCGGAAGATTTCCCCCGTGGCGCCCTATTGCGCGGTCTGCGATCCGCTCAAGGATTTCAGCTCGAACGTGGACACGTACAGCGTCGACTGATGGTCGTAGAACAGGCTGGAGTTGCGGGCGTCGCCGGTGTCGGTGTAGGGGAACAGCACGTCCATGCATTTCATCGGCCCGCCCACGAACACGCGGTAGAGGATCGCCCGGCTGCCGCGATAGACGTTGACGTCCGGTTCCGCCTGGAAGTCCGCCGGCGGCATCTTTTTCTTCGGGTTGTAGTTCTTCCAGATGAACAGCGACGGCTTCGAGGCCGCGGCGCCGCCGTCGCGCAGCACGTCGACGTTGGTCAGGCCGACCAGATGGCCTTTGACGTTATCCTACCCCGTCTTGTTGTTGTGGCCGGGTACATAGTCGCTCTACGGCAGGTCCTTCTGCGTGGCCAGCGATTTC
>JBEVLR010000197.1:0-5763 GCA_040509075.1 Burkholderiaceae bacterium
GGATCGCGGTGGTGCCTTCGTAGATGGACAGGATCTTCGAGTCGCGCAGATACTGGGCCGCCCCGGTTTCCTCGATGAAGCCCATGCCGCCGTGCACCTGGATGCCCAGGCTCGCGGCTTCGAGGCTCATCTCGGTCGCGTAGCCCTTGACCAGCGGCACCATGAATTCGTAGAACGCCTGATGGCCGGCGCGCGCGGCCGGGTCGGGATGCGCATGCGCGGCGTCGAACGCCGCCGCCGTCACCATCGCCATCGCGCGGCAAGCTTCGGTGGACGCGCGCATCGTCATCAGCATGCGGCGCACGTCCGGGTGGTGGATGATGGCGGCGGCGCCCGGCAGCGACCCGTCGACCGGACGCGACTGCACGCGATCGCGGGCATGGGCGACGGCTTTCTGGTAAGCGCGCTCGGCCACCGCGACGCCCTGCACGCCGACGCAGAAGCGGGCCGCGTTCATCATGACGAACATGGTTTCGAGCCCGCGGTTCTCCCGGCCCACCAGCGTGGCCGCGGCGCCGCCGTGGTCTCCGAACTGCAGCACGCAGGTGGGGCTCGCCCTGATGCCCATCTTGTGCTCGATGCCGACGCAGTGCACGTCGTTGCGCGCGCCGGGCGTGCCGTCCGCGTTCACCAGGAACTTCGGCACGACGAACAGCGACAGGCCCTTCACGCCCTCGGGCGCGCCGGCCACGCGCGCGAGCACCAGGTGCACGATGTTCTCGGCCAGGTCGTGCTCGCCCCAAGTGATGAAGATCTTCGTGCCGAACAGCTTGTACGTGCCGTCGGGCTGGGGCTCGGCGCGCGTGCGCACCAGCGACAGGTCGGAGCCCGCCTGCGGCTCGGTCAGGTTCATCGACCCCGTCCACCTGCCCGACAGCATGGGGGGCAGGAATGCGGCTTTCTGCGCGTCGTCGCCGGCGGTCAGCAGCGCCTCGATCGCGCCGTCGGTCAGCAGCGGACACAGCCCGAAGCTGAGGTTGGCGCTGTTGAGCATCTCATTGCAGGCCGCGCCGATGAGCTTGGGCAGGCCCTGGCCGCCGAACTCCGGCGGATGCTGCAGGCTCTGCCAGCCGCCGGCGGCGAACTGCCCGAACGCCTCCTTGAAGCCGGGGGCGGAAACGATCCGGCCGTCCTGGAATGACGATGGGTGGCGGTCGCCCGCGGCGTTCAACGGCGCGATGACGTCCTCGTTGAATTTCGCGCATTCCTCGAGCACGGCCCGCGCCGTGTCGATGCCGGCGTCGGCGAACGGCGGCAGCGCCGCCAGGTCGTCGATGCCGGCGAGTTCCTCCATCACGAAGAGCATGTCCTGGACAGGGGCACGGTAGCTCATCTCGGTCTCCAGCTCATGAGGAAATGCGGTTCCACCACGTTCCTCGGCCCCCCGCGGGGCGGACGGCTCGGCCGGCCCGGGGGCCGCCGCCACGAACAAAGGAGCCGCCGCGCCGGCTCGGGGTCCGGACGGATCGCCGCGCGGGGCCTACAGCGCCTCGATCATTTCGGGGATCGCGACGAACAGGTCGGCGACCAGTCCGTAGTCGGCCACCGAAAAGATCGGCGCCTCGGCGTCCTTGTTGATCGCGACGATGACCTTCGAATCCTTCATGCCGGCCAGATGCTGGATCGCGCCGGAAATGCCGCATGCGACGTAGAGCTGGGGGGCGACGATCTTGCCGGTCTGCCCCACTTGCCAGTCGTTGGGCGCGTAGCCCGCGTCGACGGCCGCGCGCGACGCGCCGAGCGCGGCGCCCAGCTTGTCGGCCAGCGGCGTCAGCACCTCGTTGAATTTCTCGCTGGAGCCGAGGGCACGGCCTCCCGACACGACGACTTTCGCCGCCGTCAGCTCCGGACGGTCGTTCTTCGCGATCTCCCTGCCGACGAAGGCGCTCTTGCCGGAATCGGCCACCGCGGGGACGGTCTCGACCGCGGCGCCGCCGCCGGTCGCCGGGGCGGGGGCGAAGCCGGTCGCGCGCACCGTCGCGACCTTGACGGGCTGCGAGCACTGCACCGTCGCGATCGCGTTTCCGGCGTAGATCGGGCGCTCGAAGGTGTCGGGGCCGATGACCTTGCTGATGTCGCTCAGCTGGCCGACGTCGAGCTTCGCGGCGACCCGCGGCGCGACATTCTTGCCGCCGGCGGTGGCGGGAAAGAACAGGTGGCCGTAACCCGGGGCGACGGCGAGGACCTGCGCGGCCAAGTTCTCCGCCAAACCGTCGGCGAGCGACGGGCCGTCGGCATGCAGCACCTTGGCGACGCCGGCGATCCGCGAGGCCGCCTGCGCGGCGGCGGCGGCGTTCGAGCCGGCGACCAGCACATGGACGTCGCCACCGATCTGCAAGGCCGCGGTGACGGTGTTCAGCGTCGAACCCTTCAGGCTCGCGTTGTCGTGTTCCGCAATGACGAGGACGGTCATCAGAAGTCTCCTGAGCTGTTCGGATCGGGCAAGTTCATCGATTCGCCGGCCCCGCCGCAGGCGGTCCGTCCGGAAAAGCGGCGCGGCGGCGGATCCGGCTCGGCCGGGCTCTCGGGGCCGGCGAGCGCCGGCGCGCCACGGTAGGCGTCGGGCCAAGCGCGGGTCGTCATCCCAAGATTTCCCCGTCCTTGAGCTTGGAGACGAGCGTCGCGACGTCCGGCACCTTGATGCCGGCGCCCCGCCTGGGCGGCTCGCCGACCTTCAGCGTCTTGATGCGCGGCGCGACGTCGACGCCGAGCGCCCCGGGCGTCAGCACCTCGAGCGGCTTCTTCTTCGCCTTCATGATGTTGGGCAGCGTCACGTAGCGCGGCTCGTTCAGGCGCAGGTCGGTGGTGATGACGGCGGGCATCGTCAGCGACAGCGTCTCCAGGCCGCCGTCCACTTCGCGCGTCACGGTCGCTTTGCCGTCGGCGATGTCGACCTTGCTCGCGAACGTCGCCTGCGGCAGGTCGGCGAGCGCGGCCAGCATCTGGCCGGTTTGGTTGCAATCGTCGTCGATCGCCTGCTTGCCCAGGATCACGAGGCCCGGCCGTTCCTTGTCGACCAACGCCTTGAGCAGCTTGGCGACCGCCAGCGGCTGCAGCTCGGCGTCGGTCTCGACCAGGATCGCGCGGTCGGCGCCGATGGCCATCGCGGTGCGCAGGGTCTCCTGGCATTGCGCGACGCCGCAGGAGACGGCGACGATCTCGGTGACGACGCCCTTCTCCTTCAAGCGGACGGCTTCCTCGACGGCGATCTCGTCGAACGGATTCATGCTCATCTTCACATTCGCGATATCGACGCCGCTGCCATCCGACTTCACGCGGACCTTCACGTTGTAGTCGACGACGCGCTTGACGGGAACCAGAACCTTCATGGACAACTCCTGGGGCAGCGATTGACGTTAACGTAAATTGAAAAAGATTCTAGAGTGCCGGACGTCGTCCGAGGCGACGTTTCCCGGGCACCATTCCTCGAATATAAACGAACGATCGTGCTATTTTAACGCCCGCGCCATCGCTTCCAATAGACTTGCGCTTCCATGCCGCTTCCAGCCGACCGCGTTCGCGCGCGGGCTCCTTCGACTCCGCCTCACGGCCCGCACGCGCGGGCGCCACGCATCGGCATCTTCGATTCAGGCGTCGGCGGGCTGTCGGTCCTGCGGGCGATCCGCGCGGAGCTGCCGCACGCCGAACTGCTCTACGTTGCCGACACCGGACACGCGCCCTACGGCGAACGCACCGTGGAGTATCTGTGCGACCGATCCGAGCGCATCGCCCGCTTCCTGACCGACGCCGGCGCGGGCATCGTCGTCGTCGCCTGCAACACCGCCACCGCCGCCGCCGTCGCCGCGTTGCGCGGCGCATCGCCCGATCTGCCGCTGGTCGGCGTCGAGCCCGGCATCAAGCCGGCCGTCGCGCTCAGCGCGGCGCGGCGCATCGGCGTGCTCGCGACGACGCGCACGCTCGCGAGCGACAAGTTCCAGCGCCTGGCGCAGGCGCACGCCGCCGGCGCCGCGCTGGTGCTGCAGGCATGCCCCGGGCTCGCCGAGGCGATCGAGGCGGCGGATGCCGACGACGATCGGCTCGAGGCGATGGTGGAACGCTACAGCGCGCCGCTGCGCGCCGCCGGGGTCGACGTGGCCGTGCTGGGTTGCACCCACTATCCGTTCGCGCGCTCGCTGTTCGAACGGGCGCTGCCCGGGGTGCGGCTGATCGACACGGCCGACGCCGTCGCGCGCCAGACCGCGCGGCTGGCCGCCGATCTCGGGCCGAACGGGCCGCGCGGCGCGGCGCCGGCGTTGCGCGCCTGGAGCAGCGGCGCGCCGCAGGCGCTGGCGACGTTCGCGCAGCGCTGGCTCGGCGTTCATGTCGACGTGCAGGAGATGCGCTGCTGAGCGGCGCCGCCATGCCCGCGCCGGCCACGATGCGGGCGCGACGCTACGCGCCGCTCGGCCATTGCATGTATTGCCTCGCATCCGGCTCGAGGCTGAGCGAGGAGCACTTGATCCCGAAAGCGCTCGGCGGCCGCTGGACATTGCGCGACTCGGTCTGCGGTCCTTGCCGCGCCGGCACCGGACGGCTCGAGCAGATCGCGCTGAACGGCGATTTCGCGATCCCGAAAACCCTGCTCGCCCTCAAGCGCCGGCGCGCGCGCCGGCCGGGCCCGCGCCGCCTGACGGCACCCGCCGCCATCGGCGGAGCATGGGACGGCACGGCGCTGGACGCACGGACCTATCCCCGCGCGTTCGCGCTGCCGGCCTTCGCGCCCGCGGGACTGCTGTGCGGCATCGACCGCCGCGCGACGCCGCCCTCATCGATCGGATTCGTGAACTGCAGGCTGGAGCGGGGCGCCGGGCGCAACGAAGCTCCGGTCGAACCACGGGCCGCCGCCGACCCGGCCGCGTTCGGCTATTCGATCGCGAAATGGGCCTACGCGTTCGCGGCCGCCGAACGCGGCCTGGACGGGTGCGACACGGATGAACTGCGCCGGTTGCTGACCGGAGGCCGCGCCGACGCCTTCAATTTCGTCGGCATGCCCGATCCGCGCGCGCCCGCCGAACGCGCGCTGCTGCACAGCGCCACGCTGCGCGACCGCGGCGGCTGGCGCACCGTGATGCTCAACGTGTTCGGTGCCGCCGGCATGCCGCCGTACGAGGTCGTGATCGGCCCGCTGGAGCCCTTGCCGCCCGGCCCCCCCTCGCCGCACGGCCCGACACAGGGCGCGTGCTGCGACAATGGCTCCGGGCCTCGGTGGTGAAATTGGTAGACACCGCAGACTTAAAATCTGCTGCTTGCTTGATCGCGGCGTACCGGTTCGACTCCGGTCCGAGGCACCACGGCGCGACGCGTTCGCCTTCGCAGGCACCGAGGCCCCTCGCCCGAAGCTCGCGGATCCGCATGACCCGACCCGGCGGCGCTCGGTGGGCACGGGCCACCGGGGGTGGGGCCCTCTCGCGAAGCGTGGCGAGCCGCGGACGCATCGCCGTTTCGCCGACACGGCGACGTGGAACGGAGCGGTCGGGTTCGTCTCGAAGCCCGCGCACGCCGCCCGGACGGAACTCCACGGCTCGGCGTTTCCCGGCGCCGGCGATTTCTAGTCGGATGCTTTCGGGCGACCCGTCTTGAGCGTGGGCACCGCTTTCAGCGCGGCCGACAAGGCCTTGTCGGACATCGCGCCGAGCGCGCGGATGCCGGCTCGCAGCAGCTCGCTCTTCTTGACCGGCCGGCCGAATCCGAGCGCGCGCGCCTTCAACGCGGCGAACATCTGGTATTCATCCTTCGGGATCGTGAAACTGTCGCGCACGAGCT
>JBEVLR010000198.1:0-4865 GCA_040509075.1 Burkholderiaceae bacterium
CGTCGGCCAAGCCGGCCAGGCGCGCCAGCGACGCCGGATCGTCCAGATCGCCGATCAGCGGCCGCACGCCGGCCGCGCGCAGCCCGTCGCGGCGCGCGGGCGACGAGGTCAGCGCCAGCGCGCGCAGCCGGCCGCCAAGCGCGCGCACGACGCGCAGCCCGACGTCGCCGCAGCCGCCGATCAGCAGGCGGGCACGGCGAAAACGCGACGACCCGGGTCCGGACACCATGCGGCCATTGTCGATGACAGACAATGCGCGTTCATCCGATCGACCGCCATGACCTTCACCATCACCCTCCACCCCGCCGAACGCGCCTTCGACGTCGCGCGCGACGAGACCATCCTGTCGGCCGCCATCCGCGCCGGCGTCGGCATGCCGTACGGCTGCCGCGACGGGGCCTGCGGCTCGTGCAAGAGCCGGCTCAAGGACGGGCGCGTGATCCACGGCGCGCACCAGCCGAAGGCGCTGTCGGGGGACGAGGAGGCCGCAGGCTGGATCCTGACCTGCTGCGCGACGCCGCAGACGGACTGCGTGGTCGAAGCCCGCGTGGTGGCCGGCGCCGGCGAATATCCGATCGCCAAGATGCCCGGCCGCGTGCTGAGCCTGGCCAAGCCGGCCGAAGACGTCGCCATCGTGCGCGTCCAGCTGCCGGCCAACCAGGCGTTCCGTTTCCGCGCCGGGCAATACGTCGAATTCATCCTGCGCGACGGGGCGCGCCGAAGCTATTCGATGGCCAACGCGCCGCACAACCTGGGCACCCCGCCCGCCATCGAACTGCACCTGCGCCACATGCCCGGCGGCAAGTTCACCGACCACGTGTTCGGCGCGATGAAGGAAAAAGACATCCTGCGCCTGGAGGGCCCGTTCGGCAGCTTCTTCCTGCGCGAGGAGAGCGACAAGCCCATCGTGCTGCTGGCGTCGGGCACGGGCTTCGCGCCGATCAAGGCGCTGATCGAACAACTGCACGACCTCGGCAGCATCCGGCCGGTGCGGCTCTATTGGGGCGCGCGGCGCCGGCGCGACCTCTACCTGCACGACTGGATCGCCGCCGCGCACGCGCTGCTGCCGCAGCTGGAGTACGTGCCGGTGCTGTCCGAGCCGGCGCCGGAAGACGCCTGGGCGGGCCGCACCGGCTTCGTCCACCAGGCGGTGATGGCCGACCTGCCCGACCTGTCGGGCCACCAGGTCTACGCCTGCGGCGCGCCGATCATGGTCGAGTCGGCGCAACGCGACTTCGTCGTCCGCTGCGGCCTGCCCGACGCGGAGTTCTACGCCGACAGCTTCACGTCGGAAGCCGACAAGCACGCGGGCTGAAGGCCGGCGCGTCCATGGAGCCGCGAGCCGTCGGCGGCGCCGCGCCCGGCCGCGATCGTTCGAACCGATGAATTTCGACACCCCCCTCCACCAGGCCGCCTGGTCGCTGCTGATCGGCGCCGAGGTGTTCGCCGTCGCCGCGCTGTGGCCGCTGTCGGAGTGGGCCGTCGCCCGCCCCCGCAACGCCTGGCTGGCGCTGGCCTTCGGCGTCGCGATGGCCTGCGTCGCGATGTTCGGCCACGCGACCGGCGCCCCGCGCGCGCTCATCGGCCCGCCGGGATGGGCCGCGGCGGACGGCGTGCTGGCGTGGCTCGTCGCGCCGCTGTTCCTGGCGTTGCCGGGCGCGGTGTGCATCGTGTCCGCGCAGTCGCTGCGCCTGGCCGGCCTGTCGCCGAAGGCCGCCCGCGCCGTCTCGCTGTGCCTGGGCGGGTTCGGGACCGTCGTCGCGCCGCTGGCCGGGTTCGGCGCCGCGTGCGGGCTGATCGGCTTCTGCCCGTGACGCCGGCGGCCGCCGGACGCCCGGGCCCTCATTCGCCGAGATAGGCCGCCCGCACCTTCGGATCGTCCAGCAAGACGGCGGCGGCGCCCTCCATCGTGACCTCGCCCGATTCCATCACGTAGCCGCGGTCGGCGATGCCGAGCGCGCGGCTGGCGTTCTGCTCGACCAGCAAGATCGTGGTGCCCTTCTCGTGGATCTTCCCGATCACCTCGAAGATCTTGTCCACCATGATGGGCGCCAGGCCCATCGACGGTTCGTCCATCAGCAGCATCTTCGGGCGCGCCATCAGCGCGCGCCCCATCGCCAGCATCTGCTGCTCGCCGCCCGACATCGTTCCGGCCAGCTGCGCCGCGCGCTCCTTCAGGCGCGGGAACTCGGCGAACACCATGTCGACGTCGTCGTGGATCTCGCGGTCGCGGCGCAGGTGGGCGCCCATGAGCAGGTTCTCGACGATGGTCATGCGCGTGAAGACGCCGCGGCCTTCGGGCACCATCACCAACCCCTGCCGGACGAGATCCCACGCGCCCTGGCCGGTGACGGATTTGCCGAGGAACCGGATGTCGCCCGACGCCACCGGCTGGAGGCCGGTGACGGCCTTCAGCGTCGTGGTCTTGCCGGCCCCGTTCGCGCCGATCAGGCTGACGAGTTCGCCTTCCCGGACCTGGAAATCGATCCCCTTGACGGCCTGGATGCCGCCGTAGGCGACGCGCAGGCCGGACACTTCGAGCATGGTCTGATTCGGCATGGTGGCGTTCAATGGTTACCGTCCGTCCTGCGGGGCGCGGCCCGGACGGCGCTCAATGCGGCTGATGACCGGCGCCCAGGTAGGCCTCGATCACCTTGTCGTCGCGCTGCACCTCGGCCGGCGTGCCTTCGGCGATCTGCTTGCCGTAGTCGAGCACCGTCACGCGGTCGCACAGCCCCATCACGAGCTTCACGTCGTGCTCGATCAGCAAGATCGTGCTGCCGTCGCGGCGGATGCGGTCGATCAATTCGCGCAGCACGCCTTTCTCGGTGCCGTTCATGCCCGCGGCCGGCTCGTCGAGGGCGACCAGCTTCGGGTCGGTCGCGAGCGCGCGCGCGATCTCCAGGCGGCGCTGGTCGCCGTACGACAGCGTGCGCGCCTTGTAATGGGTGAAGCGGCCGATGCCGACGTAATCGAGCAGCTCCTGCGAGCGCCGGCGGATCGCCGCCTCCTCGGCCTTGAAGGCCCGAGTGCGCAGCACCGCGCCGACCAGGCCCGAGCGCGTGCGCACGTGGCGTCCGACCATCACGTTCTCGATCGCCGTCATGTCGCCGAACAGGCGGATGTTCTGGAACGTGCGCGCGATGCCTGTCTTGGCGACCTCGTGCACGGCCGACGGCTGGTACGGGGAGCCGGCCAGCCTGAAGCTGCCCGAATCCGGCGTGTAGAGCCCGGTGATGACGTTGAAGAAGGTGGTCTTGCCGGCGCCGTTGGGGCCGATCAGGCCGTAGACCTGCCCGCTCTCGATCGTGATGCCGACGTCGGACAGCGCCTGCAGGCCGCCGAATCGCTTGGAGACCCCTTCGACCTGGAGTACCGGGTTGCTCATGAGGCTGGGATTCCTTTATTGGCCGGAGCCGGGGACGGTGCGGCCTCGCCGTGCTCCGGCGCCGGCCACAGGCCGCGCGGGCGCAGCAGCATCACGCCGATCATCGCCAGCGCGATCAGCAGCTGGCGCAGGATGGCCGCATCGATCCGGCCGCCCGACATCTGCTGCAGCGGGCTCGCCACGTAGCGCAGCACCTCCGGCAGCGCCGACAGCAGCAGCGCCCCCAGCAGCACGCCGGGGATGTGGCCGATGCCGCCGACGACCACCATCGCGACGATCATCACCGATTCCGTCAGCGAGAACGATTCCGGCGACACGAAGCTCTGCACCGACGCGAACATCACCCCCGACACGCCGCCGAAGGTGGCGCCCATGCCGAACGCGAGCAATTTGAGGTTGCGCGTGTTCAGGCCCATCGCCTTGGCGGCGATCTCGTCCTCGCGGATCGCCATCCAGGCGCGGCCGATGCGCGAGCGCTCCAGCCGATGGCAGATCGTCACGGCGAGGATCACGAGCGCGAGCAGCAGGAAGTAGTAGCTCGTCACCGGATGGACCTCGAGGCCGAACAGCGCATGCCCCTTGCCGAGGTCGAAGCCGAAGAACCGGATCGAGTCGATGGTGTCGATCCCCTTCGGGCCGTTGGTGATGTTGACCGGCGCGTCGAGGTTGTTCAGGAACACGCGGATGATCTCCCCGAAGCCGAGCGTCACGATCGCCAGGTAATCGCCGCGCAGGCGCAGCGTCGGCGCGCCGAGCAGCACGCCGAACGTGCCGGCCACCAGCGCGCTGAGCGGGATCACGAACCAGGCCGGCGAATGCAGCCCGTGCGCGAACGCGTGCCTGAACCAGTCGAAGGTGTCGCTCAGGTGCGGCGACGCCAGCAGGCCGAACAGGTAGGCGCCCACGGCGTAGAAGGCGACGTAGCCCAGGTCGAGCAGGCCGGCGTAGCCGACGACCACGTTCAGCCCGAGCGCCAGCATCATGTAGAGCAGCGCGCCGTCGATGATGCGGACCCAGCCGTCGCCGAAATACTGCGCGCACAGCGGCAAGGCCAGCAGCGCGAACAGGTAGGCGCCGACAGCGTAGAACGCCACGTAGCCGAGGTCGAGCAGGCCGGCGTAGCCGACCACGATGTTGAGGCCCAGCGCCAGCATCATGTACAGCAGCGCCGTGTCCATGATGCGTACCCAGCCGTTGCCGAAGTACTGCGCGAAGAAAGGCAGCACGAGCAGCACGAGGGCTCCGAGGCCGAAAGCGACGAACTTGTTCTTCATGGGTGTGATCTCCTGGTCGTCTCTCGGGTCAGGCGCGGTCGGCGACGCGTTCGCCCAGCAGGCCCTTCGGGCGCAGCGTCAGCACGAGGATCAGGACGATGAAGGCGAAGATGTCCTGGTAGTTGCTGCCGAGGACGCCGCCGGTGAGCTGGCCGATGTAGCCGGCGCCGAGCGACTCGATGAGGCCGAGCAACACGCCGCCG
>JBEVLR010000199.1:0-18176 GCA_040509075.1 Burkholderiaceae bacterium
CGGGTTCGCGCCGTCCGCGGCGGGCCTGCGAGCCGTCGACCGGCCGGATCCCGCAACGGTTCGCGCTTCGCACGGGCGCCGGAGGGGCCTTGCTGGATAGGGGTTTCCACTTAACCATCTTTGGCATCGCGTGAACGAACCCACGACTTGATCCGCCTTGATGCGCAACCGACGTCACCAGGCGTTGCAGGCTGTTCTCTTTCGATGCGCGAGCGGTTAGGCTCGCATCCCATCAAGGCCCGTCAGGGCGCTTTGATTTCAAATTCAACCACTTGGACAACGGAAAGAAAGCATTCCATGAACCTGTGCAAACAGATCGCCCTGGCGGCCGCCGCCCTCCTCGCAACCGTCGGCGCGCAGGCCGCCGTCGTCGCTTCCGGCACCTTCGGCAACGTCGGCCTGCAAAGCCCCGGCGCGCTCTCCACGACGTTCAACGCCCCGGCCGGCGCGGCTTCGGTGGAATTCCAGCTCGACGGTTTCAGCTCGCTGGACGGCGACAACTTCTACATCGACGTGTTCACGCTGAGCCTCAACGGCACCTCGGTCTTCTCGGGCACGTGGGATCTGGGCGGCGGCGGCGCCGATGAAGTGCTGTTGGCGCCGAGCGGCGCGACGGCGACGTTCACCTCGCGCCAGACGCTCGACGTCGTCGTGCCGCTGAGCCTGCTGGCCGGCTCGAACACGCTGACCTTCGCCTACGACTCCCCGTTGTCGTGGCAAGGCATCGACCGCGCGGGCCCGCAAGGCCCCGGCGACGAAGGCTGGGGCGTGGGCGCCTACACCGTGACCGCCGCGGTGCCGGAACCCGCGCCGGTCGCGCTGATGCTGGCCGGCATCGGCATGGTCGGCGGCCTCGCCCGCCGGCGCGCGAAGCAACTGCAGGCCCAGGGCTGAGCGCGCCGCGCCCCCGCCCGCGGCGATCGTCACGCCTGCGCCGGCCGGGGCGCGTCGGCATCGCCCGCCGGCGGGGCCTTCGGCTTGCGGGCGCAGAACTTCCACGAGCGCCATCGTTCGATCAGCCGTCCGTTGTCGGCGATGAAATAGTCGAAATCCCGCGCAAAGGCGCTGATGCCTTCGTAGCCGGCTGATCCCAGCAGCCCGATGATCTCGTCGCGCGTGAAGGTCGCCAGGCCTCCCCGCTTCGCCTGCTCCCAGTCGTGTCCGGGCGCGATGACGCAGCCGAGGAGGTATCCCTCGGGCAAGGTGGTGTCGAACAGGCGCTTCAGCGTCGGGGGAAGGTGGTCTTCCAGGAACGACAGCAGGTTGTGCGAGGCGTGGTACAGGCCCATGCCTGAAGGAAGTTCGATGTCTTGCACCAGGCCGCGATGAGGGATCGCGGTCCCGGCGTCCAGCTGCTCGCGGATCCTGTCGAAGCAGGCGTCGTCGCCGTCGACGGCGTGGATCCGCCATCCCGCCTTTTGGAACGCGCGCACGCTGTTGCCTTCGTCGAATCCCAGCACCGCCATTTCGCCCTTGTCGAGGTTCTTGCCGGGGCCGTCGATGAATTCGTACACGTATTCCGGCGCCGATCGGTCGGCCGCCATGATTCTTGCGCCGCGCTGCCAGTCCCACCCGACGTCCGCGCCGGACGAAGGGCAAGAGGCCCGCACATGCTCGATCAGGGCGCAGCGGACGGTCTCGTTCGGCGGATCGGCCTTCAGCACGGCTTGGATCAGGCCGTTGGCGGCCCCGAAATCGCGGCAGGCGTGGGCCTCGTCGAACAGCCGAATCACGACGTGGCTGTGTCCGGCGGCCAGCGCGCGCTGCAGCCCATGGTCGTTGCCCTTGCGCGACCGGGCCTTCCAGTTCGCTCCGCCGAGGAAGCAGCCGGCGGCGACGTCGGCGTTGCCTTCCCCCATGGCCGCGCGCATCGCCCTGTTCAGCGTCCGCAGCGCCGGCGGCACGGGGGCCTTGCCGTCGACGAGGTCCAAGATTTCCTGTCCGACGTTCCGATAACGCCACGGCGGCGTGTACGGGCGCTGCGGCGATCCGAGGGCGGCGGACGTCGGCCGCCGATGGACGGCATCGGCCGACGGCGCGCCGACCGGCCTTGAAAATTCGATGCCCATGGCTTGCCTGCGTTGCCGCGGAGCGCCGACCCGCGGCGCCCCGCCAAAAAAATCAAGCGCGAGTTTGGGCGAGGCCGCCGGCGGCCCGCGCCGGCCCTGCGAAGCCAAGGCCCGGAACGCGAAGCGTCAGGCCGTCACGCCTTTGGCGGCCTGCGCGAACTCCTCGATGCGGTCGAAGTTCATGTAGCGGTAGATCTTCGCGCCGTCGGCGTTCACCGCGCCCATGTCGGCGTGGTATTCGTCGACGGTCGGGATCCGGCCGAGCTTGGACGCGATCGCCGCGAGTTCGGCCGAGGCCAGGAACACGTTCGAGTTCTTGCCGAGGCGGTTCGGGAAGTTGCGGGTCGACGTCGAGACGACGGTGGCGCCTTCGCGCACCTGCGCCTGGTTGCCCATGCACAGCGAGCAGCCCGGCATCTCCATGCGCGCGCCGGCCGTGCCGAAGGTGTTGTAGTGGCCTTCCTTGGTCAGCTCCGACGCGTCCATCTTCGTCGGCGGCGCGACCCACAGCTTGACCGGGATGTCGCGCTCGCCTTCGAGCAGCTTGGAGGCGGCGCGGAAGTGGCCGATGTTGGTCATGCACGAGCCGATGAAGACCTCGTCGATCTTCGTGCCGGCCACGTCGCTCAGGAATTTCGCGTCGTCCGGATCGTTCGGGCAGCAGAGGATGGGCTCCTTGATGTCGGCGAGGTCGATCTCGATGGTTTCGGCGTACTCGGCGTCGGCATCGGCCTGCAGCAGCCGCGGATCGGCGATCCAGGCCTCCATCGCCTTGATCCGGCGTTCGAGCGTGCGCTTGTCGGCGTAGCCGTCGGCGATCATGTTCTTCATCAGCACGATGTTGGACGTCATGTATTCGACGATCGGCTCCTTGTTCAGGTGCACCGTGCAGCCGGCGGCCGAGCGCTCGGCCGACGCGTCGCTGAGCTCGAACGCCTGCTCGACCTTCAGGTCGGGCAAGCCTTCGATCTCCAGGATGCGGCCCGAGAACGCGTTCTTCTTGCCTTGCTTGGCGACGGTCAGCAGGCCCTTCCTGATCGCGTACAGCGGGATCGCGTGCACGAGGTCGCGCAGGGTGACGCCGGGCTGCATCTCGCCCTTGAAGCGCACGAGCACCGACTCGGGCATGTCCAGCGGCATCACGCCGGTGGCGGCGCCGAACGCGACCAGGCCGGAGCCGGCGGGAAAGCTGATGCCGATCGGGAACCGCGTGTGGCTGTCGCCGCCGGTGCCCACCGTGTCGGGCAGCAGCAGGCGGTTGAGCCAGCTGTGGATGATGCCGTCGCCCGGGCGCAGCGCCACGCCGCCGCGGGTGCTGATGAACGCCGGCAGTTCGTGGTGCGTCTTCACGTCGACCGGCTTCGGATACGCCGCGGTGTGGCAGAACGACTGCATCACCATGTCGGCGCTGAAGCCCAGGCAGGCGAGGTCCTTCAGTTCGTCGCGCGTCATCGGGCCGGTCGTGTCCTGGCTGCCGACCGTGGTCATTTTCGGCTCGCAATAAGTGCCCGGGCGCACGCCCTGGCCTTCCGGGAAGCCGCAGGCGCGGCCGACCATCTTCTGCGCCAGCGTGTAGCCGGCCGTCGTCTCGACCGGCGCGGTCGGCAGGCGGAACGCGGAGGAGGCGGGCAGCTTCAGGAACTCGCGCGCCTTGGCGGTCAGCGAACGGCCGATGATCAGGTTGATGCGGCCGCCGGCGCGCACCTCGTCGAACAGCACGTCGCTCTTCAGCTTGAACTCGGCGACCTTCGCGCCGGCCTTCTCGATGCGGCCGTCGTACGGGAAGATGTCGATCACGTCGCCCATCTCGAGCGCGCCGACGTCGACCTCGATCGGCAGCGCGCCGGAATCTTCCTGCGTGTTGAAGAAGATGGGCGCGATCTTGCCGCCGAGCGTGACGCCGCCGAAACGCTTGTTCGGCACGTACGGGATGTCCTGGCCGGTCGCCCAGATCACGCTGTTGGTGGCGCTCTTGCGGCTGGAGCCGGTGCCCACCACGTCTCCGACATAGGCCACCAGATGGCCTTTCTCCTTCAGGCCCTCGATGAACCCGATCGGGCCGCGCTTGCCGTCTTCCTCGGGCGTGATGCCCGGACGCGCATTCTTCAGCATCGCCAGGTAGTGCAGCGGGATGTCGGGCCGGCTCCACGCGTCCGGCGCCGGCGACAGGTCGTCGGTGTTGGTTTCGCCGGCGACCTTGAGCACGGTCACGGTGATCTTGCGGTCCACTTCGGGGCGCGACGTGAACCATTCGGCGTCGGCCCAGCTCTGGACCACGTCCGCGGCGAAGCGGTTTCCGGCCGCGGCCTTCTCGGCGACGTCGTGGAAGAAGTCGAACATCAGCAACGTCTTCTTCAGGCCGGCGGCCGCGGCCTCGGCCACGTCGGCATGGTCGAGCAGGTCGATCAGCGGTTTGACGTTGTAGCCGCCGACCATCGTGCCGAGCAGCTCGGTGGCCTTGGCCTTCGTGATGAGCTCGACCACCGCATCGCCGTGCGCGACGGCCGACAGGAAGCCGGCCTTGACCTTCGCGGCGTCGTCGACGCCCGGCGGCACGCGGTGCGTGAGCAGGTCGACGAGGAAGGCGCCTTCGCCCGCCGGCGGCGCCTTCAGCAGTTCGATGACGGCGGCGGTCTGGGCGGCGTCCAGCGGCAGCGGCGGGATGCCGAGCGCGGCGCGTTCCGCAACGTGTTGTCGATAGGTTTCAAGCATCTGAGTCTCCTGGAATGCCGGCATGGGCGTCGATTGAACTGAGTCGGGTCGGGCGGCGGAGGCCGCCGGACCCCGTGAATGAACTCGGCGTGTTGGACTGGGCGGGTTTTTTGGCGGCGCGGGAGGACATCACCGCCCTCAGGCCTTGGGCACGATCACCTTCAAGCCCTTGAAATAGTCGCGGAAAAATCCTTCGTCGCGCGTGATCAGCCCGTTGCACTGCAGCAGCGCATGGGCGCCGACGAGGAAATCGGGCATCGTGCGCGTCGACTCCACGGCGCGCCCCGCGCTGCGCGCCCGCTGCAGGTATTTGCGCTGCATCTCGCCGGCCCGCACGGCGGCGCGCTGCTCGATGGCGGAGAACGTGAGCCCCATGTCGTCGAGCGCGTCCATCACCTCGGCGCCGTGGCCCAGGCCTGCGGTGACTTCGCTCGCGACCACGTCGCAGACGACGACCGGGCCGCCGCCGAGCGCCAGCCGCAGGCAGGCTTCCGCGGCGTCCGCGCCGCTGCCGTCGCCCAGCAGGTCGATCAGGACGGAGGTGTCGATGGCGATCATGTCGATGGAGGCGAGCGGCGGGCGGCTTTTCAGAATTCCGGTTTTTCGCCGGGGACGCGGCCGCGCAGGTCGCGCATGACGTCATCGGCCGAGACGCCGCCGGGCAGCTTGAAACGGCCGCGCACGCGGGAGATCGCATCGGCCACGTCCTTGCGCAGGATGATCCGGCCGCCATCGAGCTCGACCTTCAGGACGGTTCCTTTCGTCAAGCCGAGCGCATCGCGCACGGCCTTGGGCAATGTGATCTGGCCGCGTTCGGCGACGGTGGCTTCCATGGACGACCTCCCGGTAAACTGGCGACCGATGCTGAAAACATCGGTATGCATATTTTATGCATACTGAAATATTCTGTCATCCAAGAGAGCCCTCGTTCATGCGTATTCGTTCGCGCATGGAACCCCCGTCCGCATTCACGACTCTCCCTTCCATGCCCGCATCCCCTTCGTCATCGTCGGTGGCCTTCCTCGCGGCCGCCTGCGCCGCCGTGCTGTCCGGGTGCGCGACGGTGCCCACGGAGCCCGGGGCGGCCCCGGCATCCGCCGCGCCGCAAGCGCCTGCCGCCGCCGCAAGCGCGCCGTCGGCGCCCGGCGCGGGAGGGGCGGCCGCGCGCGGCGGGCAGCAGGCGGCCGTTGCGCCTTTCGCAACCGCACTGCCGCCGTTCGCGCTCGTCACGAAGGACGCGCGCCGCATCGAGGGCCTGCTGGCGGCGTGGCAGAAGGACGACAAGGTCTGGCTCGAACTCGCGCCCGAAGATTTCGACAAGCCGATGTTTTTTTCGCCCAAGATCTCGCGCGGCATCGGCGAGGCGGGCCTGTATGGCGGCACGATGGTGCCGGGGTCGGCGGCGTGGGGAGCGCCCCAGATCGTCGAATTCCGCAGAGTCCATAACGTCGTGCAGCTGATCGCGCTGAACCAGGCTTTCCGCGCGAAGGAGGGCTCGCCCGAGGCGCGCGCCGTCGCAGCCGGCTATTCGCCGAGCCTGATCGCCGCCACGCCGGTCGCCAGCCAGCCCGAACCGGTCCGCCGCAGCCTCCTGATCGAGGCCAACAACCTGTTCCTGACGGACGCATTGGGCATGGCGATCCGTCTGCAGCAGGTGTTCCGCCAGGGCTATGCGTTCGATGCGCGCAATTCATCCTTCGACGGGGTGCATGGCGCGCCCGACGAGCTCGCGTTCGACGTCAGCGCGCACTATGCGACGCCGTCGATCGCGCTGCCGTCGCCGAACGCGGCGCCCGGCACCCCCGCGCCGACGCTCCCGAGCTTCGTGCCGGATGCGCGCAGCCTGTTCTTCGGCCTGCGCTATTCGCTGGCGCGATTGCCCGCGCAGCCGATGGCGCCGCGCGAGGCCGATCCGCGCGTGGGTTTCTTCGCGACCCCCGGCGCCGATTTCACCGACGATCTCCGGCGCACGCCGCGCGAACGCTTCATCAGCCGCTGGCGGCTCGACAAGAAGGATCCGTCGGCGGCGCTGTCGGAGCCGGTGCGGCCGATCACGTATTGGCTCGACCGCACGATCCCGCTGAAATACCGCGACGCGATCACGAAGGGCATCCTCGAATGGAACAAGGCGTTCGAGAGGATCGGCTTCAAGGACGCGATCGTGGTCAAGGTGCGGCCGGACGACGCGGCGTCGGACACGCCCGGCGTCGGCGCCGCCTCCGTGCGCTGGATGGTCAACGCTTCCCCCAGCTTCGCCGCGATCGGCCCCACGCATGTCGATCCGCGCACCGGCGAGATCCTGGATGCCGACATCGCGATCGAGAGCCTGGCCTCGCGCAACCAGCGGGCCACGCGCGCGCAGGTGCTCGATCTCGGTTCGGCGTTCGACTGGGCGGCGCTGCTGCAGGCGCCCGCGGCCGAGCTCGCGGAACCCGCGACGGCCGCGCCGCTCGGAGGCGGCTCGGCGCTGGCGGCCGCGAGTTTCGGCGGGCGCGATCCCCAGGCCTGCATGGCGGGCGATTATCAAGCCGAGGAAGCGGGCTACGGCCTCGATGTGCTGGAAGCCCGCGGCGACATCGATCCCGGCAGCCCCGCGGCGGAGGCGTTCACCCAGGCCTACCTGACCGATGTGGCGATGCACGAGGTCGGGCACACGCTGGGCCTGCGCCACAACTTCCGGGCATCGCGGCTTTATTCCGACCGGCAGCTGTCCGACCCCGAGTTCACGCGCGCGCACGCGCTGGGGGCCTCGGTGATGGACTATCTGCCGGTGAACCTGCCGCGCGAAGGCCAGGCGGCCGGCGCGCCGTTCCAGGCCACGCTGGGCCCGTACGACTATTGGGCGATCGAATACGCCTACAAGCCGCTGCCGGTCGGCGAAACCCCGGCGCAGCGCAAAGCCGAGCTGCAGCGCATCGCGGCGCGCGACGGCGAACCCGGGCTCGAGTACGGCACCGACGAGGACAACTTCCTCGGCGTCGACCCGGCGGCGCTGCAGTTCGATCTCGGGAGCGATCCGATCGCGTTCGCGCAGAAGCGTTTCGCGATCGCGCGCGAGCTGTTCCGGCGCCAGGAAGCGCGCCCGCTCGAACCCGACGAAGATTATTCGGTGCTGCGTCGATCCGTGACCTACGCGCTGCGCGACGCGACGCGCGCGGCCGGCGTGCTGCTGCGCCAACTGGGCGGGGTGGCCACCTTGCGCGACTTCCCCGGCTCCGGACGCGATCCGATGGAGCCGGTGCCCGCCGCCCAACAGCGGGCGGCGCTCGATACGCTGATCGAGGGCGTGCTGGCGCCCGGAAGCTTCCGCGTGTCGCCCGCGCTGCAGCGCCGCCTGGCGCCGGACTTCCTCGAGCGCGGCGACTATTCGGCCGGGGGCGTTCCGGTTTCCACCGACTATCCGGTCGAAAGCGTGATGTTGGACTTGCAGCGCCAGGTGCTGACCGCGCTGATGAGCGACGGCCTGGCGCAGCGGCTCGAAGACAGCGCGCCCAAGCTCGACCATGCCGGCGCTGCGTTGATGCCCGCGGAGGTTTATGTGCGCCTGACGCGCGCGTTGTGGCTGGACGCCGCCAATTTCGGGGACCGCGACGCCGGCGGCGTTTCGGCGCGCCGCCGCGAGCTGCAGCGCGATTACGTGAACCATCTCGCGCTGGTGCTTCTGCATGCGCCCGGCGGGTTGCGGGTCGACCTGCGGGCGGCGTTGCGCGCCCAGGCGATCGCGTTGTTGCCCCGGATCCAGGCCGCGCGGCGCCGGCCGGGCCTCGGCGAGGCGACGCGCCTTCATCTGCAGGACTGCGCCGAGACCCTGCGCCAGGCATTGGCGGCGCCCATGCAACGCATCGGGTTTTGAGCGCCCGCAGGTCTTTTCGCCGCCGCCCCGGGCACGCGATCGGGGGCGGCATGCGCGAACGGCGGCCGGCCCCTGCGGCTGAGCTTGCCCGGCCCGCCGCCTGCTGCAGCGGGCGCCGGGGCGGTGCGCGAGGTCGCGATGCGGCGCCCCCTTCGACGGGACGGGCGTCGAGCGCGCTCAGGCCTTGCGCGGGCGCTCAGCCGGCGAACGGTTCCGTGCGCTTCAGCAGCCACGCCCGCGCGTCGCCGTCGACCAGCGGCAGCAGGCGTTCGCGCACCGTCGCGTGGTAGGCGTTGAGCCAGGCGACGTCGGGGGCCGACAGCAGGCCCGGTTCGATGCAGCGCGTGTCGATCGGGCACAGCGTCAGCGTCTCGAATTCGAGGAAGTCGCCGAATGCGTTCGTGCCGCAGGCGGTGTTGGCGACCAGGTTCTCGATGCGGATGCCCCATTGGCCGGGCCTGTAGAGGCCGGGTTCGATCGATGTGATCATGCCGGCCTCCATCGCCATCGCCGGTTCGGGCATCACCTTGCTGATGCTTTGCGGGCCTTCGTGCACGTTCAGGAAGTAGCCGACGCCATGGCCGGTGCCGTGGCCGTAGTCGAGCTTGGCGGCCCACAGCGGCGCGCGCGCCAACGCGTCGAGCATCGGCGACAGCGTGCCGCGCGGAAAGCGCGCCTGGCTCAGCGCGAGCGTGCCCTGCAGCACGCGCGTGTAATCGCGCCGATGCTCGGCGTTGACGTCGCCGATCGGCCAGACGCGGGTGATGTCGGTCGTCCCGCCGAGATACGGGGCACCGGAGTCGATCAGCAGCAGGCCGTCGCCTTCGATGACCGCATGCGATTCGGCGGTGGCGCGGTAGTGGGGCATCGCGCCGTTGGCGTTGTAGCCGGCGATGACCGGGAAGCTGAGGCCGACGAAACCCGGGCGCTTGCGGCGCTCGCCGGACAGCTTGTCGTCGATCGTCATCTCGGTGATGCGCTCGCGGCCCAATGCGGCTTCGAACCAGGCGTAGAAGGCGCACATCGCCGCGCCGTCCTGCGCCATCGCGTCCCGCACGAACGCGATCTCGGCGGGCGACTTGCGGCTCTTGGCCAGCGTGCTCGGGTTGATCGACTCCACGACGCGCACGCGATCGGCGACCCGTTCGCGAAAGCCGAGCGTGACGCGGCGCGGGTCGATCAGCAGCACCGCTTCCCCGGCCAGCGCGGCGAGCGCCGCGCCGGCGTCGGCGTAATCGGCGACGACGATGCCGTCGTCGGCCAGGCCGGCCCGCAACGCGGCGTCGATCTTGCCGGTGCCGACGAACAGCGTGGCGCCGTCGGCCGCGATCAGCAGGTGGGCCAGGAAAACGGGGTTGTATTCGACGTCGGCGCCGCGCAGGTTGGTGATCCACGCGATGTCGTCGACGGTCGATACGAAGTGGTGCGTCGCGCCGGCCGCTTTCATCGCCGCGCGCACTTGGCGGAGCTTGGCGGCCCGCGGCAGCGGCGCGTGCGGCGCCGCGTGCTCGTAGATGCGCGCGCTCGGCAGCGCGGGGCGGTCGTCCCAAGCGTCGGCGATCACGTCGGCATGCGTCTGCAAGGCGATGCAGGCGGCGGTCAGCGCGGCCTGCAGCGCCTGCGACGCGGCCAGGCCCAGCACGTCGCCGTCGACGGCCACGGTGCCGCCCCGGCGCACCTCTTTCGCGAGCCAGTCGATGTGGTGCACCGCGGCGCCGGTGGGGATGCGCACCAGTTCGATGCCGCTGCCCTGCAGCTGCGCCTCGGCCTGCGTCCAATAGCGGCTGTCGGCGAACAGCGCGGCCTTGTCGGCCTTGACGGCCAGCGTGCCCATCGAGCCGGTGAAGCCGGAGAAGCGCTCGCGGCCCTGCCAATGGCCGGGCAGGTATTCGGACAAATGCGGATCGCTGGACGGAACCAGCACGGCATCGACGCCGCGTTCTCGCATCACCTCGCGCAGGCGGGCGATGCGGGCGCGGGCAGGGGAGGTGCGGGTGTCCATCGGGCGTCCTTCACGGTTGGCGATCAACACGGTGCATGGCGGCGGGCGCGGACGCTCGGCGCCGGATCCGGGCCGGGTGGGCGGCTCGCCGCCCGCCTCGGACGATTCTATTCAGAAGCCGGGCCCTCCGGCCCGGGAGGCCAGGCACCGAGCACGGATGACGCGAGCGTCCGCAGGTGGGCCATCGCCGGATCCGTTTTCTCACTGTCGGCGAAACCCGCGCTGTTCAGGAAACCGGCCAATGTGCGCACGGCCTCGACGAGCACGCGCAGGTCGCCGGGCCCGGATTCCCTGCCGTCGAGGTGGCCGATCATGACGGCGCCCAGCACGGCGCTGAGAGGGCCACGGTAGGGCGGCGACAAATTCAGATCCGCATGTCGAAGCATTCCCCGGCATCGGAGGTAAGCCTGCGCGATCGTTTTCTTCTCGCCCGCAGAAGCGTCCTGGAACAGTTCGAACAGCTGGAGCAGCACGACGCCCTGCAGGTTGGGATTGATTTTCATCGCGGCCCGCATGGGCCGGCTGAACAATTCGCCGATCAGCGGATCGAGCCCGTCGGCGGACGGGCTGCGCCGCGGAAATCCCCCGGCTGCGGCCTCGGCCCCGACCTCGCTCGCGGCCGTCGAGTGCCGGGGATTCGCGGGGCCGTGAGCGCCGGATCGGCTGGAAACCCATCGCAGGACCCGGAGGTCGCACAAGACCGCGGCGGCCCGTGCGCGGCTCAATTTTTCCCCGGTCTGCCACACCATCTCGCAACGATGCCCTATGCAATCGACCAGGCGCTGGTGGAGCATCGATCCATCGCCGTCCAGGCCCGCGACCGCCTTCGGCCGCCGCAGCGCCTCGATCGAGGCGCGCAGCGCCGTGTTGCGCAGCGCGGGATAGGCGATGTCGATCAGGGAGGGCGTCGCTTCGACGGCCTCGACGAGCTCGCGCAGATTCTCCGCCCCGGCGGCGAGCGCCCCGAACTTGCGTTCGATCTCGCGGTCCCGGGGCCGGTGCGGATACAACAACGCAACGGCCCTGGACAATCGCCTGTCGATCATCGACCGGAACTCTCGCGCCTGCAGCGCCGCCGGCGGGTCCGCGGGGTTGCCGGCGTCCTCGAGGGCGGCCGCCGAAGACGCCCCATCCGGCCCATCCGCCGGCGCCACGGGGCGTAGCGCCGGGATCTTCTGCTGCGCCTGCGTGAAAACGGGGAACGATTTCGCGCCGTCCTCGGGCCACGACTTTCCTTTTTCGGAGACGTTCAAAAGATCGAGCATCGGATGGGATCTGCGCCGTTCCTTCGGATCCGGGCTGGAAAGGGTCGTCGAACCGATCTTCGGCAGATCCGTTTCGAAGAGCGGCGTGTCGGGAGAAATTTTTAAGGTCAATGAACGTCCGCTCGGGCATGGAATTGATCGTGCACGGCTGATCGGGAGCGATCTGCGCCCGCCGCGCTCATCGCGAAGTTTCCCGTACCTGGGCCGGCTCGTCCCGGTCGATCCGAAGGTCACGGCGCGATCCCGAAGGCGAGGCGGCGGCATGCGGGCACGGGGCCGCGCGGATCCGGCGGGATGCCCGCAGCCGTGCCCGCGGGCGCCGCCGGCCTGGCCGCGTCACTCTTCGCCGCGTCGTTCGCCGTCCGGCGCCGACGCCCGCACGACGGTGACGGTGCACAGCGATTCCGCGACCACCGTGGACGACACGCTGCCCAGGTAGCGCCGCAGCGCCGAATTGCCGCGCGCGCCCATCACGATGTGGTCGACCTGGTTGCGGCGCGCGAAATCCACCAGCGCGTCGGCCGCGTCGGGCGCCTCGAGCACGTGGAACGTGAGCCTGCCGTCCTCCAGGTTCAGCGCCTTGCTGATCGGCCGCGCCCAGTGCTTCAGGCCGACGAGCTGCTTCACGTGCAGGCTCTTGCCTTGGTGGTCGGTGAGCGCGTCGTTGCCGATGCGCGCGATGCGCATCACGCTGATGCACGCCAGGCGCGCGCCGGGCTCGGTCAGCACGATCCGGCGCACCGTCTCGCGCAGCTGCTCCAGCAGCTCGGGCGCGGCGTTGTCGACGTCGACCGCCGCCATCACGATCGAGCTCCGGTTGAGGATTTCGGTGGCGTTCGGCGCCGCCTCCTGCGGCTCGGCGCCGAGCGCGAAGAACCATCGTTTGAACCGCGTCCACTGGCTGCTGCGCACCATGCGCTCGGCCCGCCGCGTCAGGGTGACGTGCGCGGGCTCCTGCAGGTCGAGCGCGAGCTGAGCGGCGGTCTGGTAGCGCTTGTCGGGCTGCACCTCGAGGCATTTCAGGATCACCTCCTGCAGCCACGGCGGGCAGTCGGGGCGCAGCGCGCGCGGCGGCACCGGGTCGATCCACAGCCGCTTGCGCAGGCCGCGCACCGAGCTCGGCGCGCCGAACGGGCGTTCGCCGGTGGTCAGGTGGTACAGCATCACGCCGAGCGCGAACAGGTCGCTGCGCGGGTCGTTGCGGATGAACTGCACCTGCTCGGGCGACATGTAGGGGCCGGTGCCCATCGGCAGCGAGAACTCCTCCTCGAGCAGGTCGGGCAGGTGGTCGTGGCGCGAGAGCCCGTAGTCGACCAGCACCGCCGTGCCGTCGGGGCGGAACATGATGTTGCTCGGCTTGATGTCGAGGTGCACCACGTGCTGGCGGTGCAGGTCGTGCAGCGCGGTGGCCACGCGCACGCCGATCTCGCAGACTTCGTCGAGCGCCAGCGGCGCCTCGCTCAGCCGCGGCCGCAGCGTCTCGCCCGCGATGCGCTCCATCACGATGTAGGGTTGGCGCGCGAAATCCCCGCGGGCGATGAACTTGGGCACGTGCGTTCCGGCCAGCGCCGGCATGATCATCTGTTCCACCTCGTAGCCGACGATCGTGGCCGGATCCTCGCCGCCCTTGATGCGCGGCACCTTCATGATCAGCGGCGGCTCGTCGGGATCGGGCGCCGGGTTGTTTTCGGCGTCGACGCGGACGACGCGCCACAGGCTGGCCATGCCGCCCTGGTGCAGCCGCTTTTCCAGCAGGAATCCTTCGACGACGGCTCCTTTGGCCAGCGGCGGCGCGAGGCCGCCGACGTCGATCAGGTCGCCGGGACGTTTCGAGCGGAGGCTGCCGCCTGAGTCGATGGCCATGGAGGGGGATTTCCGTGTGGGCGTCAGATGCCTTCGGCCAGGCGCGCCGCCAGACGCTCGGGCAGGCCGGCGGCGCGGATCTTGGCGGACGCCGTCTCGTGATCGTACGGCACGCGGTGATAGGTCACGCGCTGGGCGACCGGCTCGAACATCGCATAGCACGCGGCGGGGTTGCCGTCGCGGGGCTGGCCGGCGGAGCCGGGGATCACCAGCCATTGGCGGTAGCCCGGCAGCGGGATGGGCACCTCGGGCGTGGGCGTGAAATCGCCGGCCTTGCCGGTGGCGCCCAGATGGTAGAGGCGCGGCTCGTGCACGTGGCCGCAGAAGGTGTAGTGGCAGGACGTCGCGTGGATGCTGCGCACGGCGTCGGCGCGGCCCTGCACGTATTCCCACTGGCTGGGCGCGAACGCGTTGGCGTGCACGTAAAGGCGGTCGCCGCGCTGCACCTGGAAAGGCAGGCCGGCGAGGAAGTCGAGCTGGCCGGGTTCGAGCTGCGAGCGCGTCCAGTCGATCACCGCGCGCGCCTCGGCGCGCATCTGCGGCGTCCCGCCGATCACGGCGGCTTCGTCGTGGTTGCCGCAGACGGCGGCGGCGCCGGCCTCGACCATCTCGCGCACCTGGTCGACGACCCAGGCGGGATCGGCTCCGTAGCCGACGAAATCGCCCAGGAAGGCCCATTCGGTGGCGCCTTGCCGGCGCGCGTGCGCGAACACGGCCTCGACGGCTTCCCGGTTGGCGTGCAGGTCGGTCACGACCGCGATCTTGGTCATCTTGGATTCATGGTGTCGGGCCGCATATTGCCAGCAGTCGCGGGCCCGGCTCGTACGGGATTACGCAGGCAGGCGGCCGCGTCCGCCACGGGCAAATCCCCATTGCCGCGGCTCATGATGCCTCGAAACTGCGCATTTCCGGCGTCGGTTCCGCCCGGACACGCGTCGCCTCCAGCGCGGAATCGGCACCCGTTCCCTCCAAACCCAGCCATGTCCCATCTTCTGCGTCCCGTTTGCTTCGCGGCCGTGTTCGCGGCCGCCCCCACGCTTGCCGCGTCCGCGCCGGCCGCCGCCGCCGGCGGCTTGGTGATGGGCGTCGACGGCCGCGTCTACCAGCATGCGAAAGTCTGCGTCGACCGCAACGGCAACGCGCGCTGCGACGCCGGCGAACGAGGCGTCTTCACCGACTCGAAGGGCCGCTTCGAACTCGCGGCCGGCGGCGCGCTGGTCGCCGAGATCGGCCGCGGCACCGTGCTGGTCGACACGGCCGCCGGCACGACGACGGCGGTGGCGCGCCCGCTCGTCTTCCGCGCCCCGGCGGCCGCCGGGGTCGGTGCGCGCACGATCGGGCCGCTGTCGACGGAGCTGCAGTCCGCCGTCGATGGCGCCCGCCGGGGCGGCGCGTCCCCGGACGCCGCCGGCAGCCGGATGGACGAGCGCCTGGGCGCCGGGCGGATCGATCCCGCGGCCGCCGACGCGCTGGCCGGGGCCGAAGGCCGCGCCGCGCTCGTCGCCGAGCAGGCGGCCGTGCTCGATCGGATCGCCGACGCGGTGGCCGAGGCCGGCAGGAAAGGCGACCTGGCCGCCGCGCTCGACAACCGGCTCGACCTCGAGGCGATCCGCAACGTCGTCGTGATCTACGCCGAGAACCGCAGCTTCAACAACCTGTTCGCGAATTTTCCCGGCGCGCGCGGGCTGGCGTCGGGCCGCGGCGCGGGATTCGCGCCGCAGAAAGACCGCGACGGCAGCGTGCTGGCCAAGCTTCCCCCGGCGTGGGGCGGCCTGACGGCGGCGGGCCAAGCCGTCGTCGTGACGCAGGCGCAGACCACCAACGTGCTGCCGAACGCGCCGTTCGCGATCGATTCGGCCCTGCCGGCGTGGGGCGCGCCCGCGGTGACGAGCTCGGTCGTCACGCGCGACCTGTACCACCGCTTCTACGAGAACCAGATGCAGATCGGCGGGGGCGCGAACGACAAGTTCGCCGCCTGGGGCGATTCGGGCGGCCTCGTGATGGGCCATTTCGACGGCAGCCACACCGCGCTGTGGGACCTGGCGCGCCGCTACACGCTCGCCGACAACTTCTTCCAAGGCGCGTTCGGCGGCTCGTTCCTGAACCACCAGTACCTGATCTGCGCCTGCGCGCCGGAATTCCCGGACGCCGACTCGTCGCCCGCGCATCCGTCGATCGCGGCGTTGCGGCAGGGCGCCGACGGCAAGTTCACGCCGGACCTCGCGCTCGCGCCGAACTCGCCGCCGTCGGCGCTGACGGGCCCACCGGTCTTCGTGCGCAGCGGCAACCTGGCGCCCAAGGATTATTTCGGCGACGGCACTTTCCGCGCGGTCAACACGATGCAGCCGGCTTTCCAGCCGAGCGGCAACCCGCCGGTGGCCGCCGATGCCGGCGGCAAAACCGCGGATCCGCGGGCGGCCACGACGCTGCCCGCGCAGACCCAGGCCACCCTCGGCGACGCGCTCAGCGCGAAAGGCCTGGCGTGGGCCTGGTATGCAGGCGGCTGGAACGACGCCTCGGCCGACCGCAGCCGGGTCTACAAGGCCGCGACGGGCAACTTCCAGGCGCACCATCAGCCGTTCAACTACTACGCGGCGTTCGACCCGTCGACCCGCGCCGACGCGCGCGCCGAGCATCTGAAAGACGGGGCCGACCTGGTCGCCGACGCCTCGGCCGGCACCTTGCCGACGGTGGCTTTCTACAAGCCGATCGGCGTGGACAACGAACATCCGGGCTACGCGAGCCTCGCGGCAGGCGACGCGCACATCGCCGGCCTGATCGCGAAATTGCGGGCCGGGCCGCAGTGGCGGCACATGCTGATCGTCGTCACCTACGACGAGAACGGCGGCCAGTGGGACGAGGTCGCGCCGCCGAAGGGCGATCTGCTCGGCCCGGGCACGCGCGTTCCGGCGGTCGTGGTCTCGCCGTTCGCCAGGCGCGGCTACGTCGACCACACGCAGTACGACACCGGTTCCGTGGCGCGCTTCCTGACGCATCGCTTCTCGCTGTCCCCATTGGTCGGCGTGCGCCAGCGCGACGACGCGCTGGCGGCCCACGGCGCGCCGGGGATGGGTGACCTGACCAATGCGCTCGATTTCCGCCTGGACCCGCGGGCCGCGCGCTGAAGATGGACGGGGACGCGCCATGCGTTTCGCCCTCTCGTGGCCGTCCCGGCTCGTCCGTTTCGCGATCGCGGCTTGCGCGGCCGGCGTGGCCGCGGGCGTGCCGGCCGGCGCGCCCGCGCCGCGGATTTACGGCGACCGGCCGACGGTCGACCAACTGAGCGGCCTCGGACGCGCGATCTTCAACGATCGCGCCTTGTCGTCCGGCGGCCGCCTGGCCTGCGCGAGCTGCCACGATCCGGCGTTCGCGTTCGGGCCGGCCCCGACGGCGCCCAACCCGTTCGCCGACGGCGATCCGGCGCATGCCGGCACGCGCGCGATCCCATCGTTGCGCTATGCCCAGTACGCCCGGCGCTTCACCGAACATGCCATCGACGACGAAGACGGCCACGGCGTCGACGCCGGCCCCTCCGGCGGCCTGACGTGGGACGGCCGCGCCGACTCCGCCCGCCAACAAGCGCGCCTGCCGTTGTTCGCCGCCAACGAGATGGGCAACGCCGACGACGCGAGCCTCGCGCGCAAGCTGGCCGCCGCTCCGTACGCCGCCGCGTTCCGCAACGCGTTCAGCGCGCCCGGACGCGACGTGTTCGACGATCCGCAGCAGGTGGTCGGCTGGATGGCGTTCGCCCTCGAGGTCTATCAGCAAGGCAAGGAGTTCGCCCCGTTCGACAGCGAATACGACCGCGCGCTGGCCGGCAAGGCCGTGCTGTCGCCGGCGCAGTCGCGCGGTCTGGCGCTCTACGGCGACGAGATGAAGGGCAACTGCGAGAGTTGCCATCCCGGCGCCCGCCGGTCGACCGGTGCCGCGCCGCTGTTCACCGACGGCGGCTTCGTCGCCGCGGCCGCGCCGCGCCGGCCCGGCCTGCCGCCGCTGGCGGCGTCGTCGGCGGCGCCGTATCCGATCGCGTCGGCCGCGAGCGGCCCGGAGGCCGACCTGGGGCTTTGCAGGTCCGGCCGCCCCGGCCTGACGGACGCCCCCGGCTTCTGCGGCCGCTTCCGCACGCCCACGCTGCGCAACGTCGCGCTGCGCACGCGCTTCTTCCACAACGGATCGTTGCGCTCGCTGCGCGACGTCGTCGCGTTCTATGCGACGCGCGACACCGATCCGGGCCGCTGGTATCCGAGGAATCCGGACGGCAGCGTGCACCGGTACGACGACCTGCCGGCGGAGATGACGCCATCCGTCGATCACGGAGCGCCTTTCGAGCCGCTGCCCGGCGGCCGGCCGCGGCTGGGCGACGGAGAGATCGACGACATCGTCGCGTTCCTGCGAACTTTGACGGATGCGGA
>JBEVLR010000200.1:0-4204 GCA_040509075.1 Burkholderiaceae bacterium
GGAATGGCCCAAGCGCGCCGCGGTGCATTCGCATTTCGCGTCCAGGTCGGGGTTCGCGCGCTGGGACCCGGCGATGCTGGCCGCCTACGTGCGCGCGGGTTTCGACGAGGTCGACGGCAAGGTCGTGCTCGCCATCGCGCGCGACGTCGAGACCCGCATCTACAACACGATGCCGCACCACTTCCCCGCGCTGCTGCGCAAGCATCCGCCGCGTTGCGACGTCGGCTTCATCGCCGGCTCGCGCTCGGCCGAGATGCGGCAAGGCGGTTTCGCGGCGTCCCGCGCGCTGGCGGGCGAGCGCTGGCGCGTCATCGAGGGCACGCACCTGTACCCGATGGAGCGGCCGCGGGAGACCGCCGGGCTGGTCCTCGAGCTGCTCGGGACGATGACGCCCGTCCCCGCGAGGCCGCGGCGCGCCCCCGTATAATCGCGCTTTACCACCAAGGCATTCCTGCGTGGCCCGCGTCCGCCCGCATCCGGCATGCGAGCGCCGGGGCCCGGAGCAGGTTGCGCACCGACATGACCAAGTTCGTCTTCGTGACCGGCGGCGTGGTGTCCTCGCTCGGCAAAGGCATCGCGTCGGCTTCGCTGGCGGCGATCCTCGAATCGCGCGGCCTCAAGGTCACCCTGATCAAGCTGGATCCCTACCTCAACGTCGATCCCGGCACGATGTCGCCGTTCCAGCACGGCGAGGTGTTCGTCACCGACGACGGCGCGGAGACCGACCTCGACCTCGGCCATTACGAACGCTTCGTCGAGACGCGCATGAAGCGCAGCAACAACTTCACGTCGGGCCAGATCTACAAGTCGGTGCTCGAGAAGGAGCGCCGCGGCGACTACCTCGGCAAGACGGTGCAGGTGATCCCGCACGTCACCAACGAGATCCAGGAATTCGTCCGCCGCGGCGCCGGCATGGGCGGGCCCGAGAAGATCGACGTCGCGATCGTCGAGATCGGCGGCACGGTCGGCGACATCGAATCGCTGCCCTTCCTCGAGGCCGTGCGCCAGATGAGCCTGAAGATGGGGCCGACGAACACGGCGTTCGTCCACCTCACCTACGTGCCGTTCATCGCCGCGGCCGGCGAGCTCAAGACGAAGCCGACGCAGCACACGGTGCAGAAGATGCGCGAGATCGGGATCCAGCCCGACGCGCTGCTGTGCCGCGCCGACCGCGAGATCCCGATCGACGAGCGCGAGAAGATCTCGCTGTTCACCAACGTGCCCATGCACGGCGTGATCTCGGTGTGGGACGCGCAGACGATCTACAGCGTGCCGCGCATGCTGCACGAGCAGGGGCTCGACGAGCAGATCTGCATGAAGCTGCAGCTGCTCACGCGCCCCGCCGACCTCAAGCGCTGGGACCTGCTGGTGCACGAGGTCAACCACCCGCAGCGCGAGGTCACGATCGCGATGGCCGGCAAGTACACCGACCTGTCGGACTCGTACAAATCCCTCAACGAGGCGCTGCGCCACGCCGGCATCCACAACCACGCGCGCGTCAACATCGAGTACGTCGATTCCGAGACGCTCACGCCCGAGAACGCCGGCCAGCTCGAACGCTTCGACGCGGTGCTGGTGCCCGGCGGCTTCGGCAAGCGCGGCGTCGAGGGCAAGATCATCGCGGCCCGGTACGCCCGCGAGCACGCGATCCCCTACCTCGGCATCTGCCTGGGCATGCAGGTCGCGACGATCGAGGTCGCGCGCCACAAGGCCGGGCTCGCGAACGCGAACTCCACCGAGTTCGATCCGCACACCCCGCACCCGGTGATCGCGCTGATCGACGAATGGCAAGACGCCGACGGCAGCATCCAGAAGCGCGACGCGAACTCCGACCTCGGCGGCACGATGCGCCTGGGCGCCCAGAGCTCCGACGTGACGCCCGGCACGCTGGCCAGCCAGATCTACGGCAAGGTCGTCACCGAGCGCCACCGCCACCGCTACGAGGCCAACGAGCACTACCTCGACCGCCTGAAGGAGGCCGGGCTCGTGATCTCGGCGCTGACCCAGCGCGAGAAGCTCACCGAGATCGTCGAGCTGCCGCAGGACGTCCACCCGTGGTTCGTGGGCGTGCAGTTCCACCCCGAGTTCAAGTCGACGCCGTGGGACGGCCATCCGCTGTTCATCAGCTTCATCAAGGCGGCGCTCGCGCACCACGCGGCGGCCGATGCCGCGCAGAAGGCGGCCGCGTGAGCCCGCGCGGCGGGCGCCCGGCCGGACCGACACCATCCAACCGCCGCCTCCCCGCAGGCGGCCACGACATCCGAACGAACCAGGAGCAGATCCAATGAGTGCCATCGTAGACATCGTCGCGCGCGAGATCCTCGACAGCCGCGGCAACCCCACCATCGAATGCGACGTGCTGCTGGAAAGCGGCGTGATGGGCCGCGCGGCGGTGCCGTCCGGGGCGTCCACCGGTTCGCGCGAAGCCATCGAGCTGCGCGACGGCGACAAGGGCCGCTACGGCGGCAAGGGCGTGCTGAAGGCCGTCGAGCACATCAACACCGAGATCTCGGAAGCCGTGCTGGGCCTGGACGCGTCGGAGCAGGCGTTCCTCGACCAGACGCTGATCGACCTCGACGGCACCGACAACAAGGAGCGCCTGGGCGCCAACGCGACGCTCGCCGTGTCGATGGCCGTCGCGCGCGCCGCCGCCGAGGAGAGCAACCTGCCGCTGTACCGGTACCTCGGCGGCATCGGCGGCGTGCAGATGCCGGTGCCGATGATCAACGTGATCAACGGCGGCGAGCACGCGAACAACAACCTGGACATCCAGGAGTTCATGATCATCCCCGTCGGCGCGCCGTCGTTCCGAGAAGCCGTCCGCTACGGCACCGAGGTGTTCCACGCGCTGAAGAAGATCCTGGGCGACCGCGGCATCAGCACCGCCGTCGGCGACGAGGGCGGCTTCGCGCCGACCGTCGAGAACCACGAGGCCGCGATCCAGCTGCTGCTCGAGGCGATCGAGAAGGCCGGCTACATCGCCGGCGAGCAGATCGCCATCGGCCTCGACTGCGCGGCCAGCGAGTTCTACAAGGACGGCAAGTACCACATCGATTGCGAAGGCCTCCAGCTCAGCGCGCAGGAGTGGACGGCCATGCTCGCGGGCTGGGTCGGCAAGTACCCGATCCTGTCGATCGAAGACGCGATGCACGAAGGCGACTGGGACGGCTGGAAACACCTGACGGAGGTCCTCGGCAGGAAGGTGCAGCTCGTCGGCGACGACCTGTTCGTCACCAACACGCGCATCCTGAAGGAAGGCATCGACAAAGGCATCGCCAACTCGATCCTGATCAAGATCAACCAGATCGGCACGCTGAGCGAGACCTTCGCCGCGATCGAGATGGCCAAGCGCGCCGGCTACACGGCCGTCGTCAGCCACCGCTCGGGCGAGACCGAGGATTCGACGATCGCCGACATCGCCGTGGCCACCAACGCCGCCCAGATCAAGACCGGTTCGATGAGCCGCTCCGACCGCATCGCGAAATACAACCAGCTGCTGCGCATCGAGGAAGACCTGGGCGAGGTCGCGCGCTACCCCGGCCGCGCCGCGTTCTACAACCTGCGCTGAACCCGCGCCCGCCGGATCGGCCCGCCATGCGGCTCGTCACCCTCGCGCTGCTCGTCCTGATCGGATGGGTGCAGGCGGAGCTCTGGGTCGGCCGGTCGGGCGTGGCGCACGTGCTCGAGATGCGCCGCGGGCTCGATGCGCTGCTCGCCGCCAACGCGGCGGCCAAGCAGCGAAACGACCAACTGCAGGCCGAAGTCAGCGACCTGAAGGAAGGGCTCGAGATGGTCGAGGAAAAAGCCCGTTCCGAGCTCGGCATGACCCGTCCCGATGAGTTGCTGGTCGTGCTGACGCCCGGCCGGTAGCCGGCCGCCAGGCCGCTCCGGGGAACGCGGCCGCCGCGGCCCGGGGAACCGGCGCCGGATGCCCTCCGCCTCTTTGCCATGCTGCAGTCGCTCCTGACCGCGTTCCATCCGCTGCTCGTCCCCGCGTTCGCCGCTTGGGGCGTTCCCGTGGCGTGGGTCGAGATCATCGCGTTCGCGGCTTCGCTGGCGATGGTGTTTTGCGAAATGCGGGTTCTGGCGCCCGCCTGGCCGCTGGCGATGCTGTCGTCCATCCTCTACGCGCTGCTGTTCGCCGACAGCAGGCTGTACGGCGAGGCGTCGCTGCAGCTGTTCTTCGTGGCGATGTCGCTGTGGG
>JBEVLR010000201.1:0-6648 GCA_040509075.1 Burkholderiaceae bacterium
GGCATCTGTTCGCGTGTCCTCATCGGCAACTCCTTTGAGCAATGGTTCGGCTTCCTCGGGCCGCAGCCGATGGTGCCAGACCGGGGCGATGGCCGCGTCGCCGGCAAGGACACGCGCCGGGCGCGCACCCGGGCGCGCCCGACGGCGCAGCGCGGCGAGAATCCCGGTTCGGCTCGCCGGGAGCGCCGGCGGGCCTCCCGCGACGCTCGCTTGATATCCGGCCGGCGACCCCGACTTGTCCTCGTCACCGCCCATGCCCTTGCAGCACTTCCACCCCGCCGTCGCGCGCTGGTTCGAACGCCGTTTCCCCGGCCCGACCAAGGCGCAGGCGGCGGCGTGGCCGGCCATCCGCGCCGGGAAAGACACGCTGGTGGCCGCGCCCACCGGTTCGGGCAAGACCCTGACCGCGTTCCTGGCCGCGCTCGACGACCTGGTGAGGCGCGGATCGCAGGACGGCCGCCTGCCCGACGAAACGAGCGTCGTCTACGTGTCGCCGCTGAAAGCCTTGTCCAACGACATCCGCTCCAACCTGGAGGCGCCGCTGGCCGGCATCCGCGCCGAGCTGGCCGCGCTCGGCCTGCCCGACGTCGACATCCGCACCGCCGTGCGCACCGGCGACACGCCGCCGCGGGAGCGTCGGCACCACCTGCGCCGGCCGCCGCATGTGCTGGTGACCACGCCGGAATCGCTGTACGTGCTGCTGGGTTCGCCGCCGGGGCGCCGCATGCTGTCGACCGTGCGCACGGTGATCGTCGACGAGATCCATGCGCTCGCCTCCAACAAGCGCGGCAGCCATCTGGCGCTGTCGCTCGAGCGGCTGCAGGCTTTGTGCGGGCGGCGCCTGACGCGCATCGGGCTGTCGGCGACGCAAAAGCCGATCGCCGAGGTGGCCCGATTCCTCGTCGGCGCGGCCGCGGCCGCGGCGGGCGGCGGGGCGGCCGATTGCGAGATCGTCGACATCGGTGACGCGAAGCGGCGCGACCTCGCGCTCGAGGTGCCGCCGTCGCCGCTGGCCGCGGTGATGTCGAACGCGCAATGGGAGCAGGTCTACGAGCGCATCGTGCAGCTCGCCGCGACGCACCGCACCACGCTCGTGTTCGTCAACACGCGGCGCATGGCCGAGCGCGCGGCGCGCCACCTGGGCGACTTGCTCGGCAAAGAGGCCGTCGCGTCGCACCACGGCAGCTTGTCCAAGGAGACGCGGCTCGCCGCCGAGCAGCGCCTCAAGCGCGGGGACTTGAAGGTGCTGGTGGCGACCGCTTCGCTGGAGCTCGGGCTGGACATCGGCGACGTCGAGCTCGTCTGCCAGCTCGGCTCGCCCCGGTCGATCGCCACCTTCTTGCAGCGCGCCGGCCGCGCGGGCCACGCGGTGGGCGGCGTCCCGAAGGCGCGGCTGTTCCCGCAGACGCGCGACGAATTGGTCGAATGCGCCGCCCTGCTCGACGCGGTGCGGCGCGGCGAGCTCGACGCGCTGCACGTGCCGCCGGCCCCGCTGGACGTGCTGGCGCAGCAGATCGTCGCCGAGACCGCGTGCCGCGATTGGGACGAAGAGGCGCTCTTCGAGCTGGTGCGCCGGGCCTGGCCTTACGCGTCGCTCGCGCGCGAGCGCTACGGCGCCGTGCTGCGCATGCTGGCCGAAGGTTACGCCACGCGCCAGGGCGTTCGCGGCGCGTACGTGCACCGCGATCTCGTCCACGGCGAACTGCGCGAGCGGCGCGGCGCGCGCATGACCGCGCTCACCTCGGGAGGGACGATTCCCGAGACCGGCGACTACACCGTCCTCCTCGAGCCGCAGGCCGAGCGGATCGGCACCGTCAACGAAGACTTCGCGGTCGAGAGCCTCGCCGGCGACGTCTTCCAGCTGGGCAACGCCAGCTACCGCATCTTGCGGATCGAGCCGGGTCGGGTGCGCGTCGAAGACGGGAAGGGGGCGCCGCCCAACATCCCGTTCTGGCTCGGCGAGGCGCCGGGCCGCAGCGACGAGCTGTCGTTCGCGGTCGCGCGGCTGCGCGAAGACGTCGGCGCGCGGGTGCGGCGGGACGGCGCGCCGGCCGCGGCGGCGGCGCTCGCCGGGCAGGTCGGCGGCATCGACCCCGAGGCGGCGCGCCAGATCGTCGACCACCTGGCGGCGGCCCAGGCGGCGCTCGGCGGCCTGCCGACGCAGTCGCGCATCGTGATGGAGCGCTTCTTCGACCAGTCCGGCGGCATGCAGCTGGTCATCCATTCGCCGTTCGGCAGCCGCGTCAACCGCGCCTGGGGGCTGGCGCTGCGCAAGCGCTTCTGCCGCCAGTTCAATTTCGAGCTGCAGGCCGCCGCGATCGAGGACGCGATCGTGCTGTCGCTGTCGACCAGCCACAGCTTCCCGCTCGACGAGGTGGCGCGCTACCTGCGGTCGTCGACCGCGCTCGACGTGCTCGTGCAGGCGCTGCTCGACGCGCCGCTGTTCGGCGTGCGCTGGCGCTGGAACGCGACCACCGCGCTGGCGCTGCCGCGCTTCGCCGGCGGGCGCAAGGTGGCGCCGCAACTGCAGCGGATGAAGTCGGAAGACCTGCTCGCCGCGGTGTTCCCCGACCAGGTCGCGTGCGCCGAGAACCTCGTCGGCGAACGCGAGGTGCCCGACCACCCGCTGGTCGCCCAGACGCTGCACGATTGCCTGCACGACGCGATGGACGCCGACGGCTGGCTGCGCCTGCTGCGGCGCATCGAGGCGGGCGAGGTGGAGGTGATCGCGCGCGACCTGCCCGCGCCTTCGCCCCTCGCGGCCGAGGCGCTGACGGCGCGGCCGTACGCGTTCCTCGACGATGCGCCGATCGAGGAGCGCCGCACGCAAGCCGTGCAGGACCGGCGTTTCGGCGGCGCCGACGACATCGACGGGATGGGCCGGCTGGATGCCGACGCGATCGCGGCCGTGCGCGGGGAGGCTTGGCCGTGCGCGCGCAACGCCGACGAAATGCACGAGGCGCTGACGGCGCTCGGCGCGATCACCGACGGCGAAGCGGCGGCCAACGAAGGTTGGCCCGCCAGCCTGGCGGCGCTGGCGAAATCCGGCCGCGCGACGCGGCTCGGATGGGAAGCCGGCGGCCCCGGGCGCGGCCTCTGGGTGGCCGCCGAGCGGGCCGCGGCGATGGGCGTGCTCTATCCGGCGGCGGCCATGCGGCCCGCGGTCCGGCTGCCCGCCGGCGTCGAGCCGCGCGCCGAAACGCGCGAAGAGGCGTTGCGCGGCTTGCTGCGCGCGCGCCTGGGCGGCCTGGGCCCGGTGACGGTCGAGGCGCTGGTCGGCCAGCTCGGGCTGCCGCGTTCCGAGATCGACGCCGCGCTGGCGTCGCTGGAGGCCGAAGGCGGCGTGTTCCGGGGCCGCGTGTCGCCGGACGCGGAGCAGCCCGAGTGGTGCGAACGCCACCTGCTCGCGCGCATCCATCGCTACACCTTGAAGCGGCTGCGGCGCGAGATCGAGCCGGTCGAGCCGCGCGACTTCGTGCGTTTCGTCTTCGAGTGGCAGCACGTCGCGGGCGCGTCGCGCGTCGCCGGCCCCGAAGCGCTGCCCGCCGTGCTCGCGCAGCTGGAAGGCTTCGAGGCGCCGGCCGCGTTGTGGGAGGCCGAAGTCCTGCCCGCGCGCGTGAAGGACTACGCGCCGTCATGGATCGATGACCTGTGCACCTCGGGCCGCACCACCTGGACGCGCCTGCGGCCGCTGGCCGCGGCGGCGTCGGGCGGCGGCCGGTCGTCGCTGCGCTCGACGCCGATCCTGCTGCTGCCGCGGCGCACGGCGTCGATCTGGTCGCAGCTCTCGGCGCAGGCCGATGCCGGCGAACCGGCGGGTGCCCGCGCGCAACGCGTCGCCCAGCACCTCGAATCGAACGGCGCCTCGTTCTTCGACGAGATCGCCCAAGGTTGCCGCCTGCTGCGCGCCGAGCTCGAAGAGGCGCTCGCCGAGCTCGTCGTGCACGGGCGCGTCAACTGCGACAGCTACGCCGGGCTGCGCGCGCTGCTGGTGCCGGCGGCCAAGCGCGCGGGCGTCGCTTCGCGGTCGCGCCGCCGGGTCGCGCTGTTCGGCATCGAGGACGCGGGCCGCTGGAACCTCGTCCGCGCGCCGCGCGCCGATCCGCAAACCGACGGCCCCTCCGCGGAAAACGTCGAATACCTGGCCCGCACGCTGCTGCGCCGGTACGGCGTGGTCTGCTTCCCGCTGCTGGGCCGGGAAGCGGCGTGGCTGCCGCCGTGGCGCGAGCTGGTGCGCGTCTATCGGCGCCTGGAAGCGCGCGGCGAAATCCGCGGCGGCCGCTTCATCGCCGGGCTGTCGGGCGAGCAGTTCGCGTTGCCCGATGCGATCGCGACGATGCGCGCGGTGCGCCGCCGACCGCCCTACGGCGCGTTGGTGTGCCTGTCCGCGTCCGACCCGGCGAACCTGCTCGGCACCGTGCTGGCCGGCCCGAAAGTCGCCCGCGTCGCGGGCGCGCGGGTGCTTTATCGGGACGGCCTCGCGATCGGCTGCTGCGTCGGCGGACGCGTCGAGATGCTGGCCGAGCTCGACGACGCGCAGCGGCGCGCGGCCACGCGGGCCTTGGCGCTGGATCCGGACGTCCGGTTCGCGGAGCTGCCGGCGGCGGCGGCCGGCGGGCGCGCGCGGGATTGACGCCGGCGCGGCCGTCCCCGGCCGCGCGCGTTCAGGCGGCCGGCAGGGCCGCGCCGCAGGTGCTGCAGAACTTCGCGTCCGACGCGGATTTCGCGCCGCAGGCGGCGCAAAAACGGGCGGCGTGGGTGCGGGCGATGCGCAGCGCGTCGTGCGCCGCGCCCGCGCCCTCGAGCGCGCCGGGGCGCTGCGCCGCGGTGTCGCCGCCGAGCAGCGATTCGGTGGCCTGCAGCGCGTCGATCCGGCGCCGGTCTTCCCCCGCGCGCGGCGCCACGAACACGCTCTGGCGGCCGGCGAACGCTTCGAGGTCGCCGGCCAGGCGCGCCGCTTCCTGCGAGGTCGCGTACATCGCCGTGACCTGGCGCGCGCCGTCCTTGCCGAACACGACCGATTCGATGCGCGCGCGCCAGACGCGCAGCGTCATCGATTCGACGCGCACGACGTCGTTCTCGGTCTGCAATCGGCTGGACAATTGATTGCCGGTGCCGATGCGAGACGACTGCCAGGTGCCCAGCAGCTCGATCCACACCAGCGTCGATTCGAAATTGAAGCGGCCCCAGATCGCGCCCGCCGACTGGAAGCAGAACGCCGCGATCGCCAGGCACACCGCGGCGTAGCCGACGGGGGCCGCGCCGCCCCAGCCTCGCGACAGCACCTGCGCCGGGTCGAAGCCGTGCACGTAGGCGAGCGCGCAGGCGACGCCGACCACGGTCAGCAGCGTGCCGTACAGGTCGAGGATCACGAGCCAGCGGTGGCGCGGCGCGGCCAGCGCGCTGCCGAGGGTCATCGCGGCGGTGCCCGACAGCGGCATCGGCTGGGCCTCTTCCAGCAGCTCGCCCGCGAAGCGTCCGGAGCCGGCGGCGCTCTCGGCCACCGGTTCTAGCCGCGTGTAGCGGCGGTTGGGGATCTTCTCGACCCACTCGTTCTGCAGCGTGCGGTCGAGCTCGGTGATCAGCGCGGCGGGCGGCCCGTTCATCGACAGCGTGCGCTGCTCGCAGCTGCGCTCGGTCTGCGGCGACGCGTCGATCTGCGCGTGCAGCGCGCACAGGATCAGCACGACGGCCAGCAGCGCGCAGGCGAGCAGGAAGATCGCCTGGCCCGCCGCCGAATGATTCATCGACGGCAGCGCCGAGCCGAGCATGCCCGCGGCGACGGGGCCGACGACGGCCGCGACGATCAGCGCGATCAGCGCGCCGGTGCCGAGCCGGGCCTGGTCGCCGCCGACCAGCGGGCGCAGCAGCACGACCGCCCCGAAGGCGAAATAGGCGATGGAGATCAGCGGGCGCGTTTCCTCGGTGCCGAACAGGCCCCACGCGAACGCGAAGCTGGCCAGCGTGACGAGGAACGACAGCGCGTTGAAGAAATGCCGCTGCGCCAAGGCCTGCACGACCACGGGCGCGGTGATCAGCCGCGGCAGCGCGTGGTAGAGCACGCCGTTCAGCGCTCCCTGCGGTTCGGGATATTCGAGGCCGCCCTGGCGCAGCATCGTCTTGAAGGAATCGGCGCGCGGCGAGTTGCCGGTGGCCCCGATCGCGACTTCGGGCGCCAGCGAACGCGGACGCCCGCGGCCGAAGAAGAAACGCAGGCGCCGCGCGGCGACGACCGCGAACGCCAGCCCGGCCGCCAGCAAGCCGATGCCGACCAGCAGCGGCGCGATGCCCAGCCGGATGGAATGGGATCGGAGCGCTTCGCGCGCCCAGATCAGGCCCGTCAGCCCGCCGGCGAGCGCGACGGCCGCGCAGGCGAACAACAGCAGGTTCTCGACTCGGTAGGGGTTGGGCAGCTCGAGCCGCTTGTTGTCCGAGCTGTAGTCATAGGCCAATGTCGGCTCCCGCCTTGGTTTGGGCGAACTCGTTTTACCATGGCGCCCGTTGCGTCACCACTCCAACGAGGAAGACCGTCGTGAATCCTTTTTCGCCGCGCCGCGCCGCGCCGTTGTCGCGATGAACCGGGCATCGGCCCGCGGCGTCCTGGCAGTCGGCGTGCTGGCGGCCGCGGTGGCGGCCTGCGCCGATCGC
>JBEVLR010000202.1:0-3124 GCA_040509075.1 Burkholderiaceae bacterium
CGTCGCGCCCGGCCGCGGGCGCGCCGTCAGCCCGCCATGAGCGTCCTCAATCTCGCGAGCGATTCGTCCACGATCTCGCCGTAGCCCCGTCGTTCGGATTCATCGACCCATTGCGCGAACGCGATCCGGAAGACGGCGATGCCCGCCTCGGCCAGGAGACCGGCGTCCGGCTCGCCGACGCCACGTGCGCGCAGCGCCTGCGCGAGCGCGGCGGACAGCGTCGCCATCTTGGTCAGCTCGCGTTCGTGCAACTCCGGGTTGGCCGCGATCACCGCGTTGCGCAGGCGCGCGAAAGGGCGGCGCTCGTCATCGAAGAAATCGCCGACGCTCGCCAAGGCCGCGGCGGTCGCGTCGATCGGCGCCGCCCCGGGCGGCGCATGGGCCACGGCGTCCGCCATCTTCCGCTGCAACCATTGCGAGCCGTTGAAGAGCACTTCCCGCTTGTCGGCGAAATGGCGGAAGAACGTGCGCGCGGTCAGCCCCGCGCGTTGCGCGATGGCGGCCACGGTCGTCTGCTCGTAGCCGATCTCGCCGAACAGTTCGATGGCCGCGGCGCGAAGGCGGCCTTCGGCATCGGGCTCCCAGCGGCCCATGCTGACCCCAAGGTGTTGACACGAAGTGACATCATAAGCCTATACTCATGTCACCAAATGACATTGAAGGAAGACCCATGCGGATTCTCGTCACCGGAGCCTCGGGCTGGATCGGTTCGGCCAGCGTCGAGGAACTCATCGCAGCGGGGCACCATGTCCTGGGACTGGCCCGCAACGACGAGGCCGCCGCCAAGATCGCCGGCCTCGGCGCCGAGGTCGTGCGCGGCAGCCTGGACGATCCCGCCGGCTTGCGCGCGGCGGCCGCGTTGGCCGACGGCGTCGTGCATCTCGCCTATCACCATGATTTCTCGCAGATGGAGGCCGCCGCGCGCACCGACCGCGCGGCCATCGACGCCTTCGCCGACGCGCTGCAGGGCACCGGCGGGCCATTGCTGATCGCATCGGGCACGCTTGGACTGGCGCCGGGCCGCGTCGGCACCGAAGAAGACCTGCCCAACGCGGACGTCCATCCGCGCATCGCCAATGCGGCTCACGCGCTGAGCCTGTCCGGGCGCGGGATCCGCTCGATGGTCGTGCGCTTCGCTCCCACGGTGCATGGCGCCGGCGGCGACCACGGATTCGTCGCGGTGCTGGCCCGAATCGCGCGCGAGAAGGGCGTTTCGGGCTTCATCGGCGAGGGGCGAAATCGCTGGCCGGCCGTCAACCGGCTCGATGCCGGCAAGCTGGTGCAGTTGGCGATCGACAAAGCCGCCCCGGGCGCCGTGCTTCACGCCGTCGCCGAGGAAGGCGTCGCCACGCACGACATCGCCGCGGCGCTCGGACGGTTCCTGGGCGTGCCGGCGGGGTCGATCCCCGCCGACCTCGCGCAGGCGCATTTCGATTGGTTGGGCAGGTTCTACGGCGCCGATGCCCCGGCCTCCAGCGCCCGCACGCGTTCGCTGCTGGGATGGTCGCCGACGCACCCGGCGTTGTTGGACGACATCGCGGCCGGGCACTATCCCGGCGGTTGAGCCGGCTCGCCCGCGCCGGTCGCGGACGGCTCGCCGGAGGTGGAATACAATCGCCGGTTTGGCCGTGGGCAGGTTCCACTGCAATAAAGCACGATGGAATCAACGCCTTACACCACGCCTGCGGCGGCCAAGGAACCCACGATCGCGTTCGTCAGCCTGGGCTGCCCCAAAGCCTTGACCGACTCGGAGCTGATCCTGACCCAGCTGCGCGCCGAAGGATACGGCACCAGCAAGACGTACGCGGGCGCCGACCTGGTGGTCGTCAACACCTGCGGCTTCATCGACGACGCGGTCAGGGAAAGCCTCGATGCGATCGGCGAGGCGCTGGCCGAGAACGGCAAGGTGATCGTCACCGGCTGCCTGGGCGCGAAGGCCGGCAAGTCGGGCGAGGGCAACCTGATCCGGGAAGTGCATCCGAAGGTGCTCGCCGTCACCGGCCCGCACGCGACGCAGGAGGTGATGGACGCGGTGCACCTGCACGTGCCCAAGCCGCACGATCCGTTCGTCGACCTCGTGCCGCCGCAGGGCGTCAAGCTGACGCCGCGCCATTACGCCTACCTGAAGATCAGCGAAGGCTGCAACCACCGCTGCACGTTCTGCATCATCCCGAGCATGCGCGGCGACCTGGTGTCGCGGCCGATCGGCGACGTTTTGGGCGAGGCGCAGCGCCTGTTCGAGGCCGGCGTCAAGGAGCTGCTGGTCGTCAGCCAGGACACCTCGGCCTACGGCGTCGACGTGCAATACCGCACCGGTTTCTGGGATGGCAAGCCCGTCAAGACGCGCATGCTCGAGCTGTGCGGGCGCCTGGGCGACCTCGCCGCGCGGCACGGCGCCTGGGTGCGTCTGCATTACGTGTACCCGTATCCGAGCGTGGACCACGCCGTGCCGTTGATGGCCGAGGGCCGGATCCTGCCGTACCTCGACGTGCCGTTCCAGCATGCCCACCCCGACGTGCTCAAGCGCATGAAGCGGCCGGCCAGCGGCGAGCGCAACCTGGAGCGCATCCTGCGTTGGCGGGAGATGTGCCCGGAGCTGGTGATCCGCAGCACGTTCATCGCCGGCTTCCCGGGCGAAACCGAGGCCGAGTTCGAGGCGCTGCTCGATTTCTTGCGCGAGGCGCAGATCGACCGCGCCGGCTGCTTCGCCTATTCGCCGGTCGAAGGCGCCGCGGCCAACGGGATCGCCGGGCAGCTGCCGCAGGCCCTGCGCGAAGAGCGGCGAGCGCGCTTCATGGCGGTCGCCGAGCAGGTGTCGGCGGCGCGGCTCGCGCGCCGCGTCGGCGCGACGATGCAGGTGCTGGTCGACAAGGCGCCCGCGATGGGCCGAAAAGGCGGCGCCGGCCGCTCTTATGCGGACGCGCCCGAGATCGACGGCATCGTGCGCCTGCTGCCGCCGGAGAAGGCGTCCAAGACCTTGAAGGTCGGCGAATTCACGCGCGCCCGCATCGTCGCCACCGAAGGCCACGATCTGGTCGCGCTGCCGATCTGACATGAGTTACGAGCGGCGACCGGACGCGAAGTCCACCGAGCAGATCCACCACGCGTACGTGCCGGCGCCCGG
>JBEVLR010000203.1:0-3966 GCA_040509075.1 Burkholderiaceae bacterium
GGGCGAGGTATCGGAACTGACGGCTGTCAGCGAATTTAGAATAAAGAGATATTATCATTTAGTCATTAAAAAGAAAGGTCAAGACTCTGAAAGCATAAGCACTTTTGAAGAATTCCAATAGACGATAGATGCAAATCTCGACGTGTTGTTTCCCGTCGGGGCACAGGCCTTGCCTGGATAGACCTGTCGCGCCAGTCCGATGACGCCTCCTCCAACAGCGGAAACTCCATGAAGGCACTCACCTACCACGGCTCCAAGGATGTGCGCGTCGACAACGTGCCCGATCCCCGGATCATCGATGCGGACGACATCATCCTGCGCGTGACCGCCACCGCCATCTGCGGCTCCGACCTTCACATCTACCGCGGCAAGATCCCGATGATGGAAAGCGGCGACATCCTGGGCCACGAGTTCATGGGCATCGTCGAAGAGGTCGGCGCCGGCGTCTCGCGCGTGAAGAAAGGCGATCGGGTCGTCGTCCCGTTCACGATCTCGTGCGGCCAATGCTTTTATTGCGACAGGAAGCTGTTCGCCGCCTGCGAGACGTCCAACTCCGGCCGCGGCGCCATCGTCAACAAGAAGGACACCAAGCCCGGCGCCGCGCTGTTCGGGTACAGCCACCTGTACGGCGGCGTTCCCGGCGGCCAAGCCGAATTCGTGCGCGTGCCCAAGGCGAACGTCGGCCCGCTGGTGATTCCCGACTCGGGGCTCGCCGACCAGCAGGTGCTGTTCCTCTCCGACATCCTGCCGACCGGCTACATGGCGGCTGTCAACGCGGCCATCGGCAAGGGCTCGACGGTCGCGATCTTCGGCGCCGGCCCGGTCGGGCTGATGGCCGCCGCCTCGGCGCGCCTGCTGGGCGCCGAGCGCATCTTCATGGTCGACCACCACCCCTACCGCCTCGACTTCGCGCAGCGGGCCTACGGCGTCGAGCCGATCGACTTCGACAAGGTCGACGACCCCGCCAACGTGATCATCGACCGCATGGACGGCCGCGGCGTCGATTCCTCCATCGACGCGGTGGGCTTCGAAGCCAAGGGCAGCGTCATCGAATCGGCGCTCACCGCCGTCAAGCTGGAAGGCTCGAGCGGCGCGTCGATCCGCCAGGCGATTGCGGCCACGCGGCGCGGCGGCTCGGTGAGCGTGCCGGGCGTCTACGCGGGATGGATCCACGGCTTCCTGCTCGGCGACGTGTTCGAAAAAGGCTTGAACATCAAGGGCGGCCAGACCCACGCGCAGAACTACATGCCGCAATTGCTGGAGCTCATCGCCAATGGCGAGCTGCATCCGGAGGCCATCATCACCCACACGATGCCGCTGGCCGATGCCGCGCGCGGCTATGAAATCTTCGAAAAGAAGCAGGAAGACTGCCGCAAGGTCGTCCTCACCACCGGCTGAACCCGCGTCCCGCTCCCCGACCCCGACTCCAAGGAAACCACATGGCGTCCCTCCACCCTTTCCACCCGCCCCGCCCGCTCGCCGTCGTCACCGGCGCCTCTTCCGGCATCGGACGCGAACTGGCGCAACTCGCCGCGCAGGACGGCCACGACCTGGTCATCGCCGCCGATCAGGGCCCGCTCGAGGAAACGGCCGTTGCGCTGCGGGCCTTCGGCGCCGACGTCGAGACGGTCGAAGCCGACCTTTCGACGTCGTTCGGCATCGACAAGCTCATGCTGAGCATCGGCGGCCGGCCTGTCGACCTGCTGGTCGCCAATGCGGGCCACGGCTTGGGGCATGGCTTCCTCGACAAGCCGTTCGCCGAAGCCCGTCATGTGATCGACACCAACGTCACCGGCACGCTCGACCTGCTGCACCGCGTGGCCACCGGGATGCGCCAGCGCGACAGCGGGCGCATCCTGATCACGGGCTCCATCGCCGGGTTGATGCCGGGTTCGTTCCAGGCGGTCTACAACGGCACGAAGGCCTTCATCGATTCGTTCTCGTTCGCGCTGCGCAACGAGCTCCAGGACACCGCCGTCACGGTCACCTGCCTGATGCCCGGCGCGACGGACACGGGATTCTTCGAGCGCGCAGACATGCTGGACACCAAAGTCGGCAGCGAAGCGAAGTCGGCGCCCGCGGATGTCGCCAGGCAAGGCTACGAGGCTATCAAGAAGGGTCAAGACAAGGTGGTGGCCGGCTGGAAGAACAAGCTCAGCGCCGCCATGACGAACTTGACTCCGGACGGAATGCTCGCCAAACAACATCGAAAGATGGCCGAGCCGGGTTCCGCCCGCCAGTGACCGGTCTCACGGACCGGCGCGGATCGCTCCTGCCAACACGCATCCCTCCTTGCCGCACCGGCCGCGCCCGTCGCCGCGGCGTTTCCAGCATCGCGGCATGGCGATTGCCTGATCCTGTCCATGCTTCTCGAAAAGACCTCGCCGCCCGATATCTGCCGGGCGCTTCGGGATGCCCTGGCGAGCTCCGCGAGTCTCGACGCGGCCGGATGCGAACTGCGCTGCGGGTTGCTGGCGCAACTGGCCCGCGATGGCTTGGCCGACCTTCCCCGCCCCGCATCGGGCCGAACGCTCGAACGATGGCGCATGCTGGGCTGCGTGGCGGGGCACGACCTCGCGTTGGCCAAACTTTATGAAGGCCACGCCGACGCGCTCGCGATCCTGGCGGAGGCCGGCGTCGCCGCCGACGGCGCGCCCGGCCTCACCTGGGGGATGTGGGCCGCGGAATCTCCAGGCGCGCGGGTCGTGTCCACCGACGAGGCGCAGGGCCGATGCAGGCTGGACGGCGTCAAGGCCTGGTGCTCCGGCGCCCGGCACCTCGATCGCGCGCTGTTGACCGTCTGGCGCCCGGACGGGACGGGGCCGTTCCTCGCCGAAGTGGATCTCCGACAAGACGGCGTGTCGTTCATCGACGCGAACTGGCGCGCGGTCGGCATGGCGCACACCGGCAGCCTCGATGTCCGTTTCGAAGGCGCCGGGGCCCGCCTCGTCGGGCCGGCGGGTTTTTACTTGGCGCGCAGCGGGTTCTGGCATGGCGGCGCCGGCGTCGCCGCCTGCTGGCATGGCGGCGCCTGCGCCATCGCCCGGGTGTTGCGCGACCAGGCCGGGGCGACGGCCGAACCCGGGTGGCACCGGTTGACGGCGCTCGGCGCGATCGACCGGACCCTGGCGGCGAGCGCCGCGCTGCTTCGCGAGGCGGCTGCATGGATCGATGCGCATCCGCGCGCGGACGCGCAGCTCCTCGCGCTGAGGACGCGCGCCGTCGCCGACGCCGCCGCCGAGATCACGATCGGCCAAGCCACCCGCGCGCTCGGCGCCACGCCGCTGTGCCGCGACGCGTTCTTCGCCCGCATGGTGGCCGACCTGCCCGTCTTCGTCCGCCAAAGCCATGGCGACCGCGACCTCGCCGCGCTCGGCCGGCGAATTCTCGGGGCCGCGCAACCGGATTGGATGCCATGACCGCCGCCCGGCCGTCCGAAGGCGCTTGCACCGAAGCGGGCAGCGCGGCGATCGATGCGGTCGCCCCGACCGACGAGGCGGCGCAACGCCGCATCCACGGCGAAGGCACGCCCGAATCCGCTTGGCGGGCCTGGGACGCGTTGCGATCGCTGCCGCGCCTGTCGGTGGAGGCGCTGGTGCCCGCGTCGTCGCGCGTCGTCGTGGCGGCGCCGCATCCCGACGACGAGGTCTTGGGCTGCGGTGGCGCGCTGGCGGCGTTGGCGCGGGGCGGCCGTCGGATCCTCGTGGTGGGGGTCACCGACGGCGAGAACAGCCACGCCGACTCGCTCAAATGGACGGCGCGCCTGCTCGCCCGCGAGCGTCGGCAAGAACGGCAGCGCGGCCTCGATCAGCTCGGCGTCGCCGAACCGCCGCTCGCGCTGCGATTGCCGGACGGCGGGGTCGCGGCGGCGGAAGGCGTCGCCGCGCGCGCGCTGATGGACATCGTCCGTCCCGGCGACGTGCTCATCTCGACCTGGCGCTTCGACGGCCATCCCGACCACGAGGC
>JBEVLR010000204.1:0-5687 GCA_040509075.1 Burkholderiaceae bacterium
CTCCGCCGCGACACCCGGCGCGGGGTGGCCGGCGGCCAGCGCCAACGTGGAGGCGAGCAATCCGACCCCGGCCAAGGCCAGGGAAAGAAACCTGGGGTTGCGAGGCCGGGAAACTAGAATAGGTGGATGCATATCCAGCATTCTGACGCCGATCCGGACGCTCCGGCCGCCGGCCACCTGCTCGCCAACCTCAACGCCGAGCAGCTCGCCGCGGTGACCTTGCCGGCGCGCCCGGCGCTGATCCTGGCCGGCGCGGGCTCGGGCAAGACGCGCGTGCTGACGACGCGCATCGCGTGGCTGCTGCAGACCGGCCAGGTTTCGCCCGGGGGGCTGATGGCCGTCACGTTCACGAACAAGGCGTCCAAGGAGATGCAGGCGCGGCTGTCGGCGATGCTGCCGGTCAACGTGCGCGGCATGTGGATCGGCACCTTCCACGGGCTGTGCAACCGCTTCCTCCGCACGCACTGGAAGCTCGCCGGGCTGCCGCAAGGCTTCCAGATCCTCGATTCCTCGGACCAGTTGTCGGCCGTCAAGCGCATCGTCAAGGCGATGAACCTCGACGAGGAGCGCTTCGTGCCCAAGCAGGTCGCCTGGTTCATCGCCGGCGCGAAGGAAGACGGGCTGCGCCCGAAGGACGTGCAGATCCGCGACGGCCAGACGCAGAAGCTGGCCGAGATCTACCAGGCCTACGAGGACCAATGCCAGCGCGAGGGCGTCGTCGATTTCGCCGAGCTGCTGCTGCGCGCCTACGAGCTGATGCGCGACCACGAAGCGGTGCGCGAGCACTACCGGCGCCGGTTCCAGCACATCCTGGTCGACGAATTCCAGGACACCAACCGGCTGCAGTACGCGTGGCTGAAGATGTTCGCCGGGCCGCACGGCGCCGTGTTCGCGGTGGGCGACGACGACCAGAGCATCTACGGCTTCCGCGGCGCGCTGGTGGGCAACATGGCCGATTTCGAGCGCGAGTTCCGCGTCGACGAAGTCATCAAGCTCGAGCAGAACTACCGCAGTTTCGGCAACATCCTCGACGCCGCGAACCACCTGATCGACCGCAACTCCAAGCGGCTGGGCAAGAACCTGCGCACCGACGCCGGCCCGGGCGAGCCGGTGCGCATCTTCGAGGCGACGAGCGACTTCGCCGAGGCGCAGTGGTTCCTCGACGAAGCGCAGCAACTGCACCGCGCCGGCACCGCGCGCTCCGAGATCGCCGTGCTCTACCGCAGCAACGCGCAGTCGCGCGTGATCGAATCGGCGCTGTTCAACGCGGGCGTGCCGTACCGGGTCTACGGCGGCCTGCGGTTCTTCGAGCGCGCGGAGGTCAAGCACGCGCTGTCGTACCTGCGGCTGATCGAGAACCCCAACGACGACACGAGCTTCCTGCGCGTCGTCAATTTCCCGACGCGCGGCATCGGCCTGCGCACGATCGAGCTGCTGCAGGACCGAGCGCGCGCCAGCGGCCGCAGCTTGTGCCAGAGCGTGGGCGGCGTCCCGGGCAAGGGCGGCGCGAACCTCGCCGCGTTCACGGGCCTGATCGACCGCGTCCGCGAACGGACCCGGGGCCTGACGCTGCGCGAGATCATCGGGCGCATGCTGGCCGAAAGCGGCCTCGTCGACTTCTACCGCGCCGACAAGGACGGCGCCGACCGCGTGGAGAACCTGGAAGAACTGATGAACGCCGCCGAGGCCTTCGTGACGCAGGAAGGCTTCGGCCGCGACGCGGTGGCGCTGCCCGTCGACGAACTCGCGCCCGGCGCGCTGGCCACGCGCGCCACCTCGCGCGACGTGCCCGGCCTGGCGCTCGACGCGCCGGCCGCGCCCGATGCCGAGACCGGCGAGATCATGTCGCCGCTCGCCGCGTTCCTGACCCACGCGTCGCTCGAAGCCGGCGACAACCAGGCCAACGCCGGCCAGGACGCGATCCAGTTGATGACCATCCATTCCGCCAAAGGGCTGGAATTCGACAGCGTGTTCATCACCGGCCTCGAGGAAGGCCTCTTCCCGCACGAGAACTCTCTGCAGACCGGCGACGGGCTCGAGGAAGAGCGCCGGCTCATGTACGTCGCGATCACCCGCGCCCGCAAACGCCTCTACCTGACGTTCAGCCAGACGCGCCTGCTGCACGGCCAGACGCGCTACAACGTCAAGAGCCGCTTCGTCGAGGAGCTGCCCGAGGCCAACGTGCGTTGGATCACGCCGCGCCACCAGGCTTTCGGCGCCGGTCGCGTGCGCGACCACCGGCCGTCGTGGGAGCGCGGATCGGGGTTCGCGGCGCCCGCTTCCGCGTTGCCCGAGGCGATGGCCGCGGGCCGCACGGCCGCCGGCAACGGCCACCGGTTCCGCCCGGGCCAATCGGTCTTCCACGCCAAATTCGGCGAAGGCGTGGTCGTCACGCTGGAAGGCGGCGGCGAGGAGGCGCGCGCGCAGGTCAATTTCGGGCGGCACGGCATGAAGTGGCTCGCGCTGTCGGTGGCCAAGCTGCAGCCTGCGGATTGAACCCGCCGCCGCGCGCGGCGGCGCGGCCGCCGGTCAGCCGGCCCTCGCGCCGGAGCCGCCCGCCGCCGTGATCTCGAACGTGTCGGCGAACCCGAACCACAGCGTGACGTAGAACACGGCCGACAGCGCCCAGGACACCGGCGTCATCAGCACCACCGCCATCTGCAGCCCGCCGAACGCGGCGGCGAGCAGGAACAGCGTGAAGATGAACAGCGAGCCGATCGCGCACCACCCGAGCAGGTAGACGCCGAACGCGGCGCGCGTGCGCCACAGCGCGACGATGCTGGAAAACATCGCCTGCGCCGCGCGCTGGCCGCCCCAATGCACCAGCGCCGGCGCGTGCCACAGCGGGATCGACACGAGCGCGAGGCCGAAGGTCTTGAGCAGCAGCACGAACATGCCCAGCCCGCTGATGGGCGGCGGCTCCGGCATGCTGCCGTCCGGGCGCGGCGTGGCGATGGCCTGCATCCAGGCCTTGGCCTCGCCGCCGTCGAGGCGGTCGCCGAAGAAATACATCAGCAAGAACGTGGCGAGGTACACCAGGCCGATGTTGAGCAGCGCGCGCCGCGCGGCGGCGTCGCGGGCCACCGGCGCCCAGAACGCGCGCGGCCGCACCGCCAGGTCGTTGAGCAGGTCTTCGGTCGCCACCATGAAGCCCAGCGACAGCAGCGGCATCAGCGCCATCGCCGCCATCTCCACGAGCGGCGACGTCATCGCCACCATCAGCAGCGCCAGCAGCACGAGCCCGAACAGGCCCATGAAGCCGCCCGGCCGGCGCAGGAACGCGCGCAGGCCGCGCCGGATCCACAGCAGGCCGGCCGCGGCCGGCGGCGTGCGCAGCCGGATCCGGACCGGGCCGATCGACTTGGGGCCGCTCATCCTGGGCCTAGAGGGCGGGATGCCAAGGCTGGTCGACGCAATCGACGAGCACGCGTTCGAAATGCGCCGGATCCTTGGGCTTGAGCAGCGCGGCTTCGCGCGGCAGGTGCCGATCGGTCAGGCGCGACAGCCAGAAACGCAGCGCGGCGGCGCGGCGCATGCCGGGCAGCGCGCGCAACTCGGCCGGGCTCATCGGGCGATGCAGATGGTAGGCGCGCAACAGGGCCTCGGCCAGTTGCGGCTCCAGGCGGCCGGTGGCGAGATCGATGCACCAATCGTTGATGCACACCGCGAGATCGTAGGCGTGGTGATCGACACCGGCGAAATAGAAATCGAAGACGCCGCTCAGGCGCGGCGCTTGCGGCGGCCCGTCGAACAACGCGTTGTCGCGGAACAGGTCGGCGTGCACGGGTCCCTGCGGCAACGATCGCGTCGCGGCGGCGCCGCGGAAGCGTTGCTGGAAATCCAGTTCCGCGTCTAGGCGGGCGGCGACCCCGGCGTCGACGTGCGCACGGATGATCGGCAGCGTCCGCTGGATCCAGTCGAGGCCGCGCAGGTTGGGCTGCTGGGCCGGATAGTCGAGCGCGCCGTCGTGCAGATGGGCCAGCGCCACGCCCAGCAGCGAACAGTGGGCGAGCATCGGCGCTTCGATGCTCTCGCCCGGCAGCCGGTTCACCAGCGCGGCCGGCTTGCCGGCGATCGAATGCAGGAAATTGCCGCCCGCGTCGGTGCGCGGCTCGGGCACCGGCAATCCCTTGCGCGCCAGATGCCGCATCAGCCCGAGGTAGAACGGCAACTGGTCGAAGCCGAGCCGCTCGAACACGGTCAGCACCCAGTCGCCCTTGCTGGAGCGCACGAAATAGTTCGTGTTTTCGATGCCTCCGGCGCAGCCGTGCAGGCTCACGAGTTCGCCGGCGTCGAGCCGGCCCAGCAGGGCGGCGGCGGCGGGGGCGCCGACTTCGGTGTAGACGGCCATCAGGCTCTCCGATGCGGCGCGTGCGGCGCCACGCGGTGCGGTGCCGCCGCGAAGACCAGGGTGGACACGGCTTCAGAAACCGAAGTTGAACAGGCGCATGCCGGCGCCGTGGTCGTTCTCGGGGCCGACGCCGGGGTTCTTCGGCTGGATCTCGTAGCTGCCCATGCCCGGGATCTTCGAATGCACCACGATCCTCTCGGTGACGCCGCGCACGCGGGTCTCCTCGATGCGCACCTGCGAATCCTCGGTCACGAGGTGCTCGATCCTCGCGTCCTTGGCCTTCGTCGGCGGGGCCGGCTGGACGAGGCCGGGCGCGCCCCCGTCCGTCTCGGGCGGGCGCGCCGCCGCGGGCGCTTTGCCGAGCGCCGCTTCCTGCTGGGCGAAGGCGGATGCGCCGCCGAGCGAAAGCAAGGCGGCCACGACGAGCAGGGCGGAGCGGGCAGTCATGCGCCGATTCTAGACGGTCGGCTCCCCGGGGACGCCTCTCGGCGGCCGCCGCGCCCGGCACAATGACGGGATGACCGACAAGACGCTGCTCCTGGTGGATGGCTCCAGCTATCTGTACCGCGCCTATCACGCGATGCCCGACCTGCGCGGGCCCGAAGGCGTCCCGACCGGCGCGATCCGCGGCATGGTCTCGATGATGAAGCTGCTGCGCGAGCAGATCGGCGCCGAGTACGCGGCGTGCGTGTTCGACGCGAAGGGCAAGACCTTCCGCGACGATTGGTATCCCGAGTACAAGGCCAACCGCGCCGCCATGCCCGAGGACCTGGCGCTGCAGATCGAGCCGATCCACGAGGTCGTGCGGCTGCTGGGCTGGCCCATCCTGATGGTGCCCGGCATCGAGGCCGACGATGCGATCGGCACCTTGGCCCGCGCCGCGACCGCGGCGGGCTGGAAGACCGTGATCTCGACCGGCGACAAGGATCTGGCCCAGCTGGTCGACGACCGCGTCACGCTGATCAACACGATGACCAACGAGACGCTCGACGGCGCCGGCGTGCTCGCGAAATTCGGCGTGCCGCCGAAGCTGATCATCGACTACCTCGCGCTGGTCGGCGACGCGGTCGACAACGTGCCCGGCGTCAACAAGGTCGGGCCGAAGACCGCGGTCAAGTGGCTGCTCGAGCATGGCTCGCTCGACGGCGTGATGGCCGCCGCGCCGACCATGAAAGGCGCCGTCGGCGATCACCTGCGCCAGGCGCTGGGGTGGCTGCCCCAGGGCCGCCGCCTCGTGACGGTGCTCACCGACCACGACATGGCGCCGCACGTCGAAGGCTGGCCCGGGCTGGATGCGCTCGCGCTGCAGCCCGTCGACCATGCGCGGCTGCTCGGG
>JBEVLR010000205.1:0-5035 GCA_040509075.1 Burkholderiaceae bacterium
GCTCTACTGAGCCGCTTGCAAAGTCGGGTTCCGCCGCCATCTCTTCGCATCGGGTCGTGCATGACGCGACATAATGGCCCACACTGACCAACTCAGCGAGGAAAAGAATTCCGCTATGAGCGCACTTGAAACGCAAGCCCTGGGCATGGTGCCCATGGTCATCGAGCAGTCGGGTCGCGGCGAGCGCGCGTACGACATCTATTCGCGCTTGCTGCGCGAGCGCATCGTCTTTCTGGTCGGTCCGGTCAACGATCACTCCGCCAATCTGGTCGTCGCCCAGTTGCTGTTCCTGGAAAGCGAGAATCCCGACAAGGACATCTCGCTCTACATCAATTCTCCGGGCGGCAGCGTCAGCGCCGGCATGTCGATCTTCGACACGATGAATTTCATCAAGCCGCACGTGTCGACGCTGTGCATCGGCTTGGCCGCCAGCATGGGCGCTTTCCTGCTGGCCGCCGGCGAGAAGGGCAAGCGGTTCTCGCTGCCGAACTCCAAGATCATGATCCACCAGCCGCTCGGCGGCGCGCAGGGTCAGGCCACCGACATCGAAATCCATGCGCGCGAGATCCTGAAGACGCGCGAGCAGCTGAACCGCATCCTCGCGGACCGTACCGGCCAGCCTCTGGAGAAGATCCAGAACGACACCGAACGCGACTATTTCATGTCCGCGGAAGAGTCCAAGACCTACGGGCTGATCGACCAGGTGCTCGTCAACCGCGCCTGACGGGGCGGCCCCCCGCGCCTTGGTCTATCATCCATCGACCCCTCCCCACTCTCACTCAGGCCTCCAGCACGTCCATGGCAGATAAGAAGGGCACCTCCGCCGAAAAGGTTCTGTATTGCTCCTTCTGCGGCAAGAGCCAGCACGAGGTCAAGAAGCTGATCGCCGGCCCGTCGGTGTTCATCTGCGACGAGTGCATCGAGCTGTGCAACGACATCATCCGGGACGAAGTGCCCGTCGACGGCGCGGTCGCGAAGACGACGAAATCCGATCTGCCGATGCCGTCCGAGATCAAGGCGAGCCTCGACAGCTACGTGATCGGCCAGGACGTGGCCAAGCGCATCTTGTCGGTGGCTGTGTACAACCACTACAAGCGGTTGAAGCACATGGCGTCGTCGAAGGATGAAGTCGAACTGTCGAAGAGCAACATCCTGCTGATCGGCCCGACGGGCTCGGGCAAGACCTTGCTCGCGCAGACGCTGGCGCGTCTGCTGAACGTGCCGTTCGTGATCGCCGACGCCACGACGCTGACCGAAGCCGGCTACGTCGGAGAGGATGTCGAGAACATCATCCAGAAGCTGCTGCAGAACTGCAACTACGACGTGGAGCGCGCGCAGCGCGGCATCGTCTACATCGACGAGATCGACAAGATCTCGCGCAAGGCCGACAACCCGTCGATCACGCGAGACGTGTCGGGCGAGGGCGTGCAGCAGGCGCTCCTGAAACTCGTCGAGGGCACGATGGCCTCGGTGCCGCCCCAAGGCGGGCGCAAGCATCCTAACCAGGATTTCCTGCAGATCGACACGACCAACATCTTGTTCATCTGCGGCGGGGCGTTCGACGGCCTCGAGAAGGTGATCCGCGGCCGCACCGAGCGCTCGGGGATCGGCTTCGGCGCGACTGTCCACAGCAAAGATGAACGCCGCGTTTCCGATCTGTTCCGCGAGGTCGAGCCGGAAGACCTGATCAAGTTCGGCTTGATCCCGGAGCTGGTCGGCCGCTTGCCCGTGGTCGCCACGCTCGGCGAGCTGACCGAGGACGCGTTGGTTCAGATCCTGACCGAGCCCAAGAACGCGCTCGTCAAGCAATACCAGAAGTTGTTCATGATGGATGGCGTCGAGCTCGACATCCGCCCCACCGCGCTGGCCGCGATCGCCCGCAAGGCGCTCGCCCGCAAGACCGGTGCGCGCGGCCTGCGTTCGATCATGGAGCAGGCGCTGATCGATACGATGTTCGAACTGCCGCTGCTCGACGGCGTCGCCCAGGTGGTCATCGACGAGCACATCATCGAAGAGAACGCGAAACCGCTGTTGGTCTACCGAGAACAAGCCAAAGCCAGCGCCTGATCTCGGAGCGGATGCAGCGGCTTTCCCGCAGCATCGGGTCGGCATCTTGTAATTGCACCCTCGGGCCGCATCTGGGCTCGAGAAAGAGAGGTTTCCCCCCATGTCCGGACATCCCATCCTGCCTTCCGAGCCGATCACGCTGCCATTGCTGCCGCTGCGCGACGTCGTCGTGTTCCCGCACATGGTGATTCCGCTGTTCGTCGGCCGCCCCAAGTCCATCAAGGCCTTGGAAGCGGCGATGGAGGCGGGTCGCCAGATCATGCTCGTGGCCCAGAAGGCCGCGGGCAAGGACGAGCCCCGCGCGGACGACATGTTCGAGATTGGATGCGTCTCCAGCATCCTTCAGATGTTGAAGTTGCCCGACGGCACCGTGAAAGTGCTGGTGGAAGGCATCCAGCGCGCGTCCACGCGCGAGATCAGCGACAACGGCGAGCACTTCATCGCCGAGTCGGTGCCCGTCGCGCCGCCGACCGAGACGTCGCCTGAAGTCGAGGCGCTGCGTCGCGCCGTCACTCAGCAGTTCGACCAATATGTCAAGCTGAACAAGAAGATTCCGCCCGAGATCCTGACGTCCATCGCGGGCATCGACGATCCGGGCCGCCTTGCCGACACGATCGCGGCGCATTTGCCGCTCAAGCTCGAGGCCAAGCAATCGGTGCTCGACCTGTTCGACATCGCCGCCAGGCTGGAGAAGCTGCTCGAGCTGTTGGAGCACGAGGTCGATATCCTGCAGGTGGAAAAGCGCATCCGCGGCCGCGTCAAGCGCCAGATGGAGAAGAGCCAGCGCGAGTATTACCTCAATGAACAGGTCAAAGCGATCCAGAAGGAGCTTGGCGACGGCGAGGAAGGGGCTGACCTCGAAGAGCTCGAGAAGAAGATCAAGGCCGCGCGCATGCCCAAGGAGGCACGCAAGAAGGCCGACAACGAGCTGAAGAAGCTCAAGCTGATGTCGCCGATGTCGGCCGAAGCGACGGTCGTGCGCAACTACCTCGACACGCTGATCGGTTTGCCGTGGAGCAAGCGGACAAAGATCAAGCACGACCTCGGCCATGCTTCCGACGTGCTGAACGAAGATCATTACGGGCTCGAGAAGGTCAAGGACCGCATCCTCGAGTACCTCGCCGTCCAGCAGCGCGTCGAAAAGGTCAAGGCGCCGATCTTGTGCCTCGTCGGCCCGCCCGGCGTCGGCAAGACCTCGCTCGGCCAGTCGGTCGCCCGCGCGACGGGGCGGAAGTTCGTCCGCATGGCGCTTGGCGGCGTGCGGGACGAGGCCGAGATCCGTGGCCATCGTCGCACCTACATCGGCTCCATGCCGGGCAAGGTGCTGCAGAACTTGGCCAAGGTCGGTACGCGAAATCCGCTGTTCCTGCTCGACGAGATCGACAAATTGGGAATGGACTTCCGCGGCGATCCGTCCTCGGCGCTCCTGGAAGTGCTCGATCCGGAGCAGAACCACACGTTCGGCGACCACTACATCGAACTTGATTTCGATCTGTCCGATGTGATGTTCGTCGCGACTTCGAATTCGATGAACATTCCGCCGGCGCTGCTCGATCGCATGGAAGTGATCCGCTTGTCCGGCTACACCGAAGACGAGAAGCTCAACATCGCCCAGCGTTACCTCCTGCCCAAGCAGGCGAAGAACAACGGCGTGGCCGACGACGAGCTCGACCTGACCGAGAGCGCGATCCGCGGCATCATCCGCTATTACACGCGTGAAGCCGGCGTGCGCTCGCTCGAACGCGAGATCTCGAAGATCTGCCGCAAGGTCGTCAAGGGCGTCCAGCTCAAGACGCACGAAGGCAAGTCCGTCGTCACTGAAGACAACCTCAACGCTTTCCTGGGCGTTCGCAAATATGACTACGGCCGTGCTGAGAAGAAGAACCAGATCGGCCAGGTGGTCGGCCTCGCGTGGACGGAAGTGGGCGGCGATCTGCTGACGATCGAATCCGCCGTGATGCCGGGCAAGGGCCAGATCATCCGCACCGGCTCGCTGGGCGACGTGATGAAGGAGTCCGTCGAGGCTGCGCGCTCGGTCGTGCGCGCCCGTGCCGCGCGATTGGGCATCAAGGACGAATTGTTCGAGAAACGCGACATTCACATCCACGTGCCTGACGGCGCGACGCCCAAGGACGGCCCCAGCGCTGGCGCGGCGATGACCACGGCATTCGTGTCGGTGTTGACGGGCATTCCCGTCAAGGCCAACGTCGCGATGACCGGCGAGATCACGTTGCGCGGCGAGGTCACCGCCATCGGCGGGTTGAAAGAGAAGCTGCTGGCGGCGCATCGCGGAGGCATCACCACGGTGTTGATCCCCGAAGAAAACGTCAAGGATCTGCAAGACATTCCCGAGAACGTGAAAGGCCAGATCGAAATCGTTCCGGTGCGCTGGATCGACAAGGTGCTGGAAGTCGCGCTCGAGACGATGCCGCAGCCGCTGCCGGACGACGAAACGCCGAAGGTCGCGGATGCGGCCGTCGTCGAAGCGCCCGTCGCCAACGCGGAGGTCAACGATTCGATGAAGCACTGAATCCGGGAGGGCGGTTCGGGCCATCTCCGGCGGTGGCTCGGGCCGCAGCTTTCGCCGAAATTTGGCGTCTTGGCTGCTTGCGGAATTCGAAAATGTCGGTATATACTGCTAGCTTCAGCAAACAGCCGAAAGTTTTATAAGAACTTTCGTCGGAGCTGAACGATGCGGGAATAGCTCAGTTGGTAGAGCGCAACCTTGCCAAGGTTGAGGTCGCGAGTTCGAGTCTCGTTTCCCGCTCCAGGTCATCCGAATAAGGGAAGCGCATCGCTTCCCTTTTTTGTCAGAATCGACGGACGGCGGGCCTTCCCGGTCAGTTGACCGCCAGCGGCGCGATAGCAAAGCGGTTATGCAACGGATTGCAAATCCGTCTAGCCCAGTTCGACTCTGGGTCGCGCCTCCATCCATGAAAAAGCCCCCACGCCCGGGGGCTTTTTCATG
>JBEVLR010000206.1:0-4107 GCA_040509075.1 Burkholderiaceae bacterium
CACCGCCGCGACCGCCGCCGCCGCGCAGACGAGCACGCCCACGCCGACCGCGAAGGGCCACCAGCCGACCGCCGGCCTGCCGCCCTGCGACGGCGGGCCGAAGACCTCGAGCGCGGCTTTGTCCACGATCGCACGATCGATGCGCGTCTTGCCTCCCGCATAGCCGCCCAGCAGCGCGCGATCGCACAAAAGATTGATGCGCCGCGGCACGCCGCGGGCGATCTGGTGGACGCGTTGCAACGCCGCGTTGTCGAACGGCAGCGTGCCCTTCAGGCCGGAAACGGCGAGGCGATGCGAGATGTAGTTCACCGTCTCGGCCTGGGACAACGCGTCGAGGTGGAAACGCGCGATCACGCGCTGCGCCAGCTGCTCCAGGTCGGGCCGGGCCAGCATGTCGCGCAGCTCGGGCTGGCCGATCAGCACGATCTGCAGCAGCTTGCGTTCGTTGGTCTCGAGGTTGGTCAACAGACGCAGCTGCTCCAGCACGTCGGCCGACAAGTTCTGCGCCTCGTCGATGATGAGCAGGTTGTTCTGGCCGACCGAATGGGTGCGCAGCAGGTACTGATTCAGCGCGTCGACGAAATCCTTGACGGTCGGCGCGGCGCCGGCCGCCGTCGGCTGCGGCGCCGGGATCCCGAACTCGTGGCAGACCGTCGCCAACAGCTCCAGCACCGTCAATTTCGGATTGAAGATGTAGGCCACGTTGCAGCGCGTCGGGATCTGCTCCAGGAAGCATCGGCACACGGTCGTCTTGCCGGCACCGACTTCGCCCGTCAACAGCACGAAGCCGCCGCCGCCCTGCACGCCGTACAGCAGGTGCGCCAACGCCTCCCGGTGGCGTTCGCTCATGAAGAGATAACGGGGATCGGGGGCGATCGAGAAAGGCTTCTGCTTCAGGCCGAAGAAGGGCGCGTACATCCTGCAAGCATACTTGGCCGGCGCACGTCCGCCGCACCGGGCCGCAAGCGGGCTCGCCCCGAGGCGCCCCGGTCGCCGCGGCAACCGCGTCCAGCGGCAACAATTCCTCGGATGGCGCCGAAGTCCACGCCGGCGAACCGGACAGCCCGGGCCCGCGCATGGAACACTGGGACCCCTGCAACCCTGGCCAGCCCCCCTGTTGGAGATCCCTTGAAAACGTCGTTCCACAGCGTTCTTGCCGCCGCGGCCGTCGCGGCGAGCCCGCTCGCGTTCGCGCACCCGGCGCTGGTCGAGTCCTGGCCGGCCAAAGGCGAGGTGCTGGACGCGACGCCGATCGAGATCCGATTGACGTTCAATGCGCAGGTCCAGCCCCGCCTCAGCTCGATCAAGCTCGTGAGCGCCACGGGAAAGCGCTTCGACTGCGATCGGCCGCATGCCGACAAGGCCAACCCGAGAAGCATCGAAGCGACCGCGCCTTTCCTGCGCAGCGGGCTGTATCGCGCGCATTGGACGGCGGCAGGCGGCGACGGCCACCGGCTGCGGGGAGAATTCTCCTTTTCGATCAAATGACGCTCCGGCCGCCAGGCCGGGGTTCCCGCTCCCGTTCACCGGCGCGACCTCGGGAAAGGCTGGCGACAGGCGTCTTTCAATCGCCGTCGGCGGGGGCCTGCGCCGGCGGGAATTCGTTGACCGCCCGCTTCAGCTCGTCGACGGTGTAGCCCTGCTTCAACAGCGCTTTGCGCAACCACGGCGGATGTTCGCCCTGGCCGTCCCAGGTGTCGCCGCTGACCGGGTGCCGGTAGCGGATCGCGAACGAGGCGGACGGCGGAGCCGGCGCCGGCGGCATCGGCTCCTGCAGTTCGCGCGGACTGATCTGCCAGAACTCGACCAGCTTGCGCACGGTGCGCAAGGCGGCGAGTTTCTCGGGTGGGTAATCGTCGTCTTCGAGTTTCATCGGCCAGCGGCGACAGCCATGGAGAGGAATCGGACGGGCGGCCCGCGCCCCGGCGGCGCGAACGCGCCAGGCTCCCAGGCCGCGCGCCGATGCCGCAATGGTAGCCGCGCCGGACGGGTTTGGGCGCGAACGCGCCTTTCGGGCGCAAATCCGTCGCCGGGCCCGTGCGCATTGTTCGCTAGACTGGGACTCCGGCCAACCTCGGCGGACACGCTCCGCCACCGCTGCATGACAAGACACCGTCTCCCACCCAAGCGAATGCGCGCGCCGTTGACGGCGGCGGCCGGCTTGGCCTCGTGCATCGCCGTCCATGCGGCCGCGACGACCGACGCCTGCCCGAGGGAGCTCAACGTCAAGCAGGCCGTGAGCGCCGAGATCGCGGGCTGGACGCCGTTGAACCAGCAAGACGATTACCCGTTCGCCCGCATCGCGATCTACCGGGGTCCGCCCGCCGGCAGCACCCGTCTCGTGCCGACATCGGAGATCAGGAACGCGACCGGGCTGCACGACACCTGGCGGCTGCCGAAGGACCCGGCGGGCTATTGGGTGCAGTGCCAGTACGGCAACACGACGGCGGTCGTCGCCAGGAAACTCGACGACGACGCCGATTTCTGCCTGGCCGACTACGATCCGCGCTTCACGACGCTCGTCGTCAAGCACTGGAGCTGCCTGCCGTGGCAGCCGTCCAAGACCGTGCCCCCGCAAAAACCCGCCGTCCAGCCGGCCGCCGCGCCGAAGGAAGGGCTGCACTGGGTGCACGGGCCGCCGTGAGCGCCGCTCCGCCGGCGCGGCCTCATGCCGGGCAGCGGCGCCCGGCCAACCCGGCGACGGTCGCCGCCAGTTCTTCCGGGGCCACGGGCTTGGTGACGTGGGCCTGGTAGCCGGCGAGCAAGGCCTGCGCACGGTCTTGCGGGCACGCGAACGCGGTGAGCGCGGCCGCCGGCACGTTGCCCCCGTTCGCGGCATCCAGGCCGCGGATATCCCGGATCAGCGCGTAGCCGTCGCGGCCGGGCATGCCGATGTCGCTGAGCAGGACGTCCGGCGTCTCGCGCCGGAATTGCCGCAACGCGTCGACGGCGCTGGCCGCTTGGCGCACGTCGGCGCCGTATTCGACGAGCACCTGCGCGACGATCTCACGCACGTCGGCGTCGTCGTCGACCACCAGGAGGCGCAGGCCGCGCAGGTCGACATCGCAGAATCGGTCGGTGGTGCGCGCCGCGGTGGCGGCCGGCACCGCTTGGCCGCCGGCCGCATCGCTTGCGGGCAAGCGGAAGACGAAGCGCGAGCCCTGGCCGACGCCGGCGCTGTGGGCCGTGATCGCCCCGCCGTGCAGCTCCACCAGCCGCCGCGCGATCGCCAGGCCCAATCCCAATCCGCCGTGCGGCCGGGTGGTCGACGAATCCGCCTGGCGGAAATGGTCGAACACGTGCGGCAAGAACTCCGGCGCGATGCCCGCCTCGGTATCCGCGACGGCCAACTCCACCTGCGCGTCGACGATCGCCAAGCCCACCTCGACGCGCCCCGACCGCGGCGTGAACTTGATCGCGTTCGACAACAACTGCTCGACGACCCGCCTCAGGCGCGCCGCGTCGGCGCACACGACCGCGGAGCCGCCGCCGTGCCGGAGCTCCAATGCGATCTCCTTGGCCGCGGCGGCGGCGCGCACCGCGTCGAACGCCGCCTCGACGACAACGGCCAGATCGATCGGCCGCCGCTCCAGCTGCACCTTGCCCGACACGATGTGGCTCATGTCGAGCAGGTCCCGGATCAGGGTCGCCTGGGCCTCGGCGTTGCGCACGATCGCCGCCAACCCGTGTTGGCAACTCGCCGGGCCCACGCGCTGCTGCTGCAAAACCTTCGCCCAGCCGAGGATCGCCGTCAAGGGCGTGCGCAACTCATGCGACAGCGTCGCCAGGAATTCATCCTTCAGCCGCGCCGCCTGCACGGCATCGGCGCGCGCGGCCCGCTCGCCTTCGACCAAGCGCTCGCTTTCGCGCGCGACGCGCCGCATCTTGTCCACCAGGCGCGCGTTGTCCAGCGCGATCGCGGCGTGCGCGGCGAGGCCGACGACGAGGCGCTCGGTCCGCTCGGTGAAGACGCCGGCGTCGGGGTGGCCGAAGAACAGCCCGCCCACCGTCGCGCCGCAACGCAAGGTGACCGGGACGGCGAGGAAACTCCGCAGCGGCAAGCCGCCGTCGGCGGGGCCGGAACGGCCCGGCGCGCCGCCCCGGCAC
>JBEVLR010000207.1:0-23600 GCA_040509075.1 Burkholderiaceae bacterium
ATCGCGCTCGAGGCCAGCCGGCTCATCGCCGAAGCCCTTCCGCTGCTGCGTGACGTGTCCCACAACGGGCGGCGGCTGCACGAGCTCACCGGGCGCATCGTCGAGCTCGAAGGCAAGGTCGCCGAGCTGACGGATGCGCATCTGCGCGCCAAGGCCGAGAGCGAGAATGCGCGTCGACGCGCGGACGAGGACATCGCCAAGGCCCGCAAGTTCGCGATCGAAGGCTTCGCGGACAGCCTGCTGCCGGTCAAAGACAGCCTGGAGGCCGCGATCGCGTTGCCCGATGCGACCGCCGAGCAAGTGCTCGAGGGCGTGCATGCGACGCTGCGACAGCTCGTCGCCGCGCTGGAGCGCAACAAGGTGAACCAGATCAATCCGCCGGCGGGCACCAAGTTCGATCCGCACCAGCATCAGGCGATCTCGATGGTGCCGGCGCAGCAGGAGGCCAACACGGTCGTCACCGTGCTGCAGAAGGGCTACCTGATCGCGGACCGCGTGCTGCGCCCGGCCCTCGTCACCGTCGCGGCGCCGAAATAACGGGAAAGCGGGGCAAGGCGCCGGAATCAGGCACTGAATGCGCGTGTTCGTGCGTTTTGCCCCTTGAAACCGGTCGCCAGATCCGCACTTCGATAACAACGCCAATTCAGCTGTTCAAGCTTCAGGAGAAAGAATCATGGGAAAAATGATTGGGATCGACCTCGGCACGACCAACTCGTGCGTCGCGGTCATGGAAGGCAACTCCACCCGGGTGATCGAGAACTCGGAAGGCGCACGCACCACGCCGTCGATCATCGCCTACCAGGAAGATGGTGAAGTCCTGGTCGGGGCCTCGGCGAAGCGCCAGGCCGTCACCAATCCGAAGAACACGCTGTACGCGGTGAAGCGCCTGATCGGCCGCAAGTTCACCGAGAAGGAAGTGCAGAAGGACATCAACCTGATGCCTTACGAAATCCTTGCGGCCGACAACGGCGACGCGTGGGTCGGCGTGCGCGGCAAGAAGCTCGCGCCGCAGCAGATCAGCGCCGAGGTGCTGCGCAAGATGAAGAAGACCGCCGAGGACTACCTCGGCGAGGAAGTGACGGAAGCCGTCATCACGGTGCCCGCCTATTTCAACGACAGCCAGCGCCAGGCCACCAAGGACGCGGGCCGCATCGCCGGCCTCGACGTCAAGCGCATCATCAACGAGCCGACCGCCGCGGCGCTCGCGTTCGGGCTCGACAAGCACGGCAAGGGGGACCGCAAGATCGCCGTCTACGATCTCGGCGGCGGCACGTTCGACATCTCGATCATCGAGATCGCGGACGTCGACGGCGAGATGCAGTTCGAAGTGCTGTCGACCAACGGCGACACCTTCCTCGGCGGCGAGGACTTCGACCAGCGGATCATCGACCACATCGTGGCCGAGTTCAAGAAGGAACAGGGCGTCGACCTGACCAAGGACGTCCTCGCCCTGCAACGACTGAAGGAAGCCGCGGAAAAAGCCAAGATCGAGCTTTCCAGCCAGACCCAGACCGACGTGAATCTCCCCTACATCACCGCGGACGCGTCGGGCCCCAAGCACCTGAACATCAAGCTGACGCGCGCCAAGCTGGAGTCGCTCGTCGAGGAGCTGATCGAACGCACGATGGCTCCCTGCGGCGTGGCGATCAAGGATGCGGGCGTCAAGGTGTCCGACATCGACGACATCATCCTGGTCGGCGGCATGACCCGCATGCCGAAAGTGCAGGACAAGGTCAAGGAATTCTTCGGCAAGGATCCGCGCAAGGACGTCAACCCCGACGAAGCCGTCGCCGTGGGCGCCGCGATCCAGGGTCAGGTGCTGTCGGGCGACCGCAAGGACGTCCTGCTGCTCGACGTCACCCCGCTGTCGCTCGGCATCGAGACCCTCGGCGGCGTGATGACGAAGATGATCAAGAAGAACACCACGATCCCGACTAAGTTCAGCCAGGTGTTCTCGACGGCGGACGACAACCAGCCCGCCGTCACGATCAAGGTCTACCAAGGCGAGCGCGAGCTTGCCAGCGGCAACAAGAGCCTGGGCGAGTTCAATCTCGAAGGCATCCCGCCGTCGTCGCGCGGCACGCCGCAGATCGAAGTCACGTTCGACATCGATGCGAACGGCATCCTGCACGTCGGCGCGAAGGACAAGGCCACGGGCAAGGAAAACAAGATCACGATCAAGGCGAACTCGGGCTTGAGCGAAGACGAGATCCAGAAAATGGTTCGCGACGCCGAAGCGAACGCGACCGAGGACGCGAAGAAGGTCGAACTCGTGCAGGCCCGCAACCAGGCCGACGCGATGGTCCACTCGGTTCGCAAGAGCCTGGGCGAACATGGCGAGAAGCTCGACGCATCCGAAAAGGAAACCGTCGAAGCCGCGCTGAAGGACGTGGAGGAAGCGATCAAGGGCGACGACAAGGCCGCGATCGACGCCAAGACCGAAACGCTGATGGCCGCCAGCCAGAAGCTCGGCGAGAAGATGTATGCGGATCAGCAAACGGCCCAGGCCGCGGCCGGCGCCGCGGGCGCCGCGCCGGGTGGGCAGGCCGAACAGCCGCATGCGGCCCATGCGGCCGACGACAACGTCGTCGACGCCGACTTCACGGAAGTCAAGAAGAGCTGAAGCCCCGCTTCGAGTTCCGGCCGGCGTCTTGCCTGCGCTTTCGGGCGCGAGCAGGCCGCCGGCCTTCGTTGCTAGATAGACCCGCCCGAAGGCGCTCGCACCGCGGTCCGCAGGACGAAGGTTCCCCTTTATGAGCAAACGCGACTACTACGACGTTCTCGGCGTCCCGAAGAACGCCTCCGACGACGACATCAAGAAGGCTTATCGCAAGCTGGCGATGAAGCACCATCCCGACCGCAACCAGGGCGACAACGCCAAGGCCGCCGAAGAAAAATTCAAGGAGGCCAAAGAAGCGTACGAGATGCTGTCGGATCCGCAGAAGAAGGCCGCCTACGATCAGTACGGCCACGCGGGCGTGGATCCGAACATGGCCCGCGGCGCGGGCGCGGGCGCGGAAGGTTTCGGCGGCTTCGCGGAAGCCTTCGGCGACATCTTCGGCGACATCTTCGGCGGCGCCGGGGGTGCCGGAGGCGCCCGCAGGGGCGCGGGCGGCAAGCAGGTGTACCGAGGCAACGACCTCAGCTACGCGATGGAGATCACGCTCGAGGAAGCGGCGGCCGGCAAGGACACCCAGATCCGCATCCCGAGCTGGGACAACTGCGAGACCTGCAAGGGCAACGGCGCCAAGCCCGGCACGTCGCCAAAGACCTGCCCGACCTGCAGCGGGGCGGGCACGGTGCACATGCGCCAAGGATTTTTTTCGATCCAGCAGACTTGCCCGAACTGCCACGGCACCGGCAAGATCATTCCCGAGCCCTGCCCCACCTGCAACGGCGCCGGGCGGATCAAGCGCCAGAAGACCCTGGAAGTCAAGATCCCGGCCGGCATCAACGAGGGCATGCGCATCCGCTCGTCCGGCAACGGCGAGCCTGGTCCGAACGGCGGACCGTCGGGCGATCTCTACATCGAGATCCGCATCAAGCAGCACGAGATCTTCGAGCGCGACGGCGACGACCTGCACTGCACCGTCCCGGTGCCGATGACCCAGGCGGCGCTCGGCGGCGGCATCGAGGTGCCGACGCTCAGCGGCCAGGTCGAGATCGAGCTTCCCGAAGGCACGCAGCACGGCAAGACTTTCCGCCTGCGCGGCAAGGGCATCAAGGGCATCCGCTCGAGCTATCCCGGCGACCTCTATTGCCACATCACCCTCGAGACGCCGATCAAGTTGACCGAGCACCAGCGAAAGCTGCTGAAAGAGCTCGACGAATCCCTGCGCAAGGGCGGCGATCGGCACTCGCCCAACTCGAAAAGCTGGACGGATCGCGTGAAGGATCTGTTCAAGTAGCCGGCACGCTCGGCCGATAAACCGTTGACGCGCGCCATTTTCCCGGGCAGCGGCAACAGGTGACCAACGCGCCATGAAGAGTGTCCAGTCGGAGGTGAAATCGGGCTTGCCCGCCGCGCTCGGCGGCGGATCGCGCTTCGATCCCGAGATCGTCAACTGCCGCGCGCTCGTCATCGATTCGAACCCGACCTCGCGCAGCATCCAGGCGGCGCAATTGCGGGACCTCGGCGTGGGCACCGTCGTCCAATGCGGCCGGGTTCAGGACGCGCGGCGCCAGCTCGAAGCCCGCGAATTCGACATCGTGCTGTGCGAGCAGGATTTCCAGGGCGGCAACTATTCCGGCCAGGACCTGCTGAACGACTTGCGCCGCGCGCAGCTGCTGCCGTTCTCGACGGTCTTCGTGATGGTGACCTCGGAGGCCAGCTACGCGGCCGTCGCCGAAGCCGCCGAATCCGCGCTGGACAGCTATCTGCTGAAACCGCACACCGCGCATGCGCTGTCGGAACGCATCCAGCAGGCGCGCCAGCGCAAGCGCATCCTGAAAGACATCTTCATCGCGATCGAGGAAGGCGCTTTCGAGTTGGCGGCGCAGTTGTGCGTGGCGCGCTTCGAATCGAAAGGCGCGTATTGGCTCTACGCCGCGCGGATCGGCGCCGAGCTGCTGCTGCGCCTGAGCAAGCACGACCAGGCGCGCGTGCTGTACGAAGCGGTGATCGCGACCCAGGCGCTGCCTTGGGCGCGCCTGGGCGTCGCGCGGGCGCAGATCGACGCCAACCAGGCGCCAGCCGGCCGCCGCACGCTGGAGTGCCTGATCGCCGATCAACCGGGCTTCGCCGACGCGTACGACGTGATGGGCCGAGTGCAGGTCGATCAAGGCCTGTTCGCCGAGGCGCTCGCCACCTACCGCACCGCGACGCAGCTCACGCCCGGATCGATCACGCGCCTGCAACGCCAAGGCATGCTGGCTTTCTACCTCGGCGAAAGCGAAGAGGCCAAGAAAGCGCTCGAACGGGCGACGCTGATGGGCATCAGCTCGAAGATGTTCGACTACCAGACCGTCGTGCTGCTGGCGATCACGCGTTTCACCGACCGAGATTCGAAAGGCCTGCAACGCTGCCTGGACAACATCAACCACGCGCTGGAGAAGGCGCCCGACAGCCCGCGGCTGCAGCGTTTCGCGACGATCGTGGGCATCTTCAACCTGATGCTGCAGCGCCAGGTGGCGCAGGTGGTCGCCGAGGTGCGCGCTCTTTCGAAGCAGATCAAGGAGCCCGGCTTCGATTTCGAGGCCGGCTCCAACATGGTCGCCCTGCTGGCGCACCTGACCGCCGCCGAACTGCAACTCGACGCCGCCGAGGGCTGGATCGACTCGATCGCGCTGCGGTTCTGCACGACGCGCAGCTTGTCGGAACTGCTCGCCCGAGCGGGCACGATCCACGAAAAGTTCGCGGCGCGCATCCGCGAACAACACAATGCGATCACCGCGCTCGCAGAGCAGGCGATGTCGCACAGCCTGGCCGGTGAGCCGCGAACGGCGGCGAAATCCTTGCTGACCGCCGGCGCGAGAACGATGAACAACAAGCTGATCGACATGGCCCGCATGGTGCTCCAGCGCCATCAGGAGAAGATCCCCGATGCGGACGACCTGATGGGCATGGCCGACGAACTGAAGCAGCGCTGCGGCGGCGGCGTGCCGGCGGCGCCGATGGCTGCCGACAACGGTCGGCAATCGGGCGGAATCGCCATTCGTGCACGCGAATGAGCCGCGCGGCGCGGCCGATTCGCCTGCACCGCTCCGGCGCGCGCCCTTCTCGCCCGGCGGCTCCTGCCCATGCCCTGACCCGAACGGCGAGATTCGGTCCGTTTCTCGGCCCGTTCGTTTCGGATCGATTCAAAAAAGGCTCCGCTGCGTGGAATCGGCGCCGGCTGGGTGCGCGGATCGAACAGGCGCGGGCCGCACGAATTGCGTCAAATCCAAGGGCTGACGACTTTGATGGAGCCCCAGCCGGCGAACGGCGATCCGGAAACGGTCGTGCAGCATCCGGTCCCAGAGACCGCTCCCCGTCATCCGGGTGCCGAACGACGCGTCGTAATCCTTGCCGCCCCGCATGTCGCGTACACGGGCCATCACGCGGGCGGCCCGGTCGGGGAAATGGGTCTCCAGCCATTGCTGGAACAACGGGTTCACTTCCCACGGCAATCGCAACACGGTGCAGAACGCGCTGGCCGCGCCGGCGTCCCGCGCCGCGCCCAGCAGACGCTCCAGCTCGGGTTCGTTGAGGAAGGGAATCATCGGCGACAGGCTGACGCCCACCGGCACGCCGGCGCGCGCCAGCGTCTCGATCGCGCGCAGCCGCCGATGCGGTGCCGCGGCGCGGGGCTCGAGGATGCGCGCGAGATCTCCGTCCAGCGTGGTCAACGAGACGTAGACCGCCGCCAGCCCGGCCCGGCCCATGTCGCCGACGAGATCGATGTCGCGCTCTACACCTGCCGACTTCGTGACGAGCGAGAACGGATGCCGGCACTCGGACAACACCTCGATCACCGAGCGCGTGATGCGCAGCTTGCGCTCAATGGGTTGGTAAGCATCGGTGGCCGCGCCGATGTTGATGAATTTCGGCTCGTAAGACGGAGCGGCGAGCGTTGCGCGCAAACGTTCGGCCGCGTTCACCTTCGCGAAGATCCGGGTTTCGAAATCGAGGCCCGGAGACAAGTTCAAATAGCTGTGCGTGGGCCGCGCGAAGCAATAGATGCAGCCGTGCTCGCAGCCGCGATACGGATTGATCGACAGGTCGAACGGAATGTCGGGCGAATCGTTGCCGCTGAGGATGCGTTTCGCCCGTTCCTCGACGACCACCGTCTGGGGCGGGGCCAGTTCCTCGCCCGCGGTTTGATCCAACGCGCCCCAGCCGTCGTCCACCACCTCGCGCGCATCGCGTTCGAACCGGTGAGCGACGGCCCACGCGGTGCCGCGGCCTTTGAGGCTTGGAGCGGGTGAGGCGGCACCTGGGCCCTTGGGTTCGACCACACGAAGGCCATCGCCTTGTTGCACCAGAGGCAACGAACGGATCGGAATGGAGGAGCGCCGATGCATACTGTGAATATATACAGTACAGATAGGCGACGCAAGAGGCGTTGCGCCTTGTGCTTTTTTGCTACGGGATTCGCGCGAAAGCCAAAAACTTCCAGATATTCCGAATATTCAGCGCGGTATGCGGATTGCCCCGGCGTTGTTGCGTAGACTTTTAACCGTCATCCTCGCCTCGCCTGCATGCCCTCGCCCGCCCGCCGATTGCAAGACCGCCGTACCCGGCCACGTCAAGAGGCCGGCCTCTATTCCCGCGAAGCGTTCTTGCCCTGGCGCACGGCATTGCGCCGGCACTGGCCCGAATACCTGATCGAAGCGGGTTTCCTGTTGATTTTCGTCACGGTGGCGGGCATGGTGGCCACGCTGCTGGAAAGCGCCTCGAGCCCGCTGCGCAACGCGTTGCCGAACGCGCTCTCGCGGCACCTGCTGAACGGCGCGACGATGGGTCTGACGACCATGGCGCTGGTCTATTCGCCCTGGGGCCGGCGCTCGGGCGCGCACCTGAATCCCGCGATCACGCTCGCGTTCTTTCGCCTGCGCAAGGTCAGCCGTTGGGACCTGCTGTGCTACGTGGCCGCGCAGTTCATCGGGGGTGCCGCCGGCATCGTGCTGGTGCGCGCGACGATGGCTCCGGCGTTCGCCGAATCGGCCGCGCCCGCCGCCATCGCGACCACACTCACCAATCAGATCGTCGTGTTCGCCCTCGAATTCGCCTTTGCGGTGGCCCTGATGCTGTTGCTGCTGTCCACCACCAACCATCCCAGGCTGCGACGCTGGACGGGGGCGTTCTACGGGCTGCTGATCGCGGGGTGCGTGACGTTCGCGTCGCCGCTGTCCGCGTTCGGCGTCAATCCCGCCCGCACGATCGCCGTGGCGTTGACGAGCGGAACCTGGAACGGCGCGCTGCCGGCGTTGATCGCGCCGATCTTGGGCATGCTGCTGGCCGTCGATGCGTATCGCCTGCTGACCGGACGCACGCAGGTGATGTGCGCAAAACTTTCCCACAACGTGGAAGGACGCTGCATCTTCCGCTGCCAACATCCGGCCCAGGCGCGTGCGATCGCGCTGGAAGCGTTCAATCGCCGCCTCCAGCAGCCCGGATCTTGATCGGGCCGCGCGCCTCGCCCATCTGCGAAGCGCCGGCCGGGCCGAACGCGCCGCGCGTCCGGTCGCGGCGGGTCAATACTCGTTGCTGAGGTGGTCGGGCGCGAGGTTGTCGAACTTCGTCCATTGGCGCAGGAACGTCAACTTGGTCGTACCGACCGGGCCGTTGCGCTGTTTCGCGATGATGATCTCGGCGACGCCCGGCTCTTTGGTGTCCTTGTTGTAGTACTCGTCGCGGTAGATGAACATGATGATGTCGGCATCCTGCTCGATGGCGCCGGATTCGCGCAGGTCGCTCATCATCGGCCGCTTGTCCGGCCGGGTTTCCACGCTTCGGTTCAGCTGCGACAACGCGATGACCGGGCACTGCAGCTCCTTGGCCAGCGCCTTCAGGCCGCGTGAGATCTCGCCGAGCTCGGTCGCCCGGTTTTCGCCGTCGCTGCCCGAGCCGCTCATCAGTTGCAGGTAGTCGATCACGATCAGCCCCAGCTTGCCGCATTGCCGCGCCTGCCGTCGCGCGCGCGCGCGCAACTCGGCGCTCGACAGCGCGGGGGTCTCGTCGATGAACACCGCTGATTTCGACAATCGCTCCACCGCCTCGGTCAGCCGACCCCATTCATCGTTGTCGAGTCGCCCGGTGCGCAAATGCTGCTGGTCGATGCGGCCCTGGGAGCCGACCATCCGCAGCGCGAGCTGAGAGGCGCCCATTTCCATCGAGAACACGACGACCGGCAGGCCCTCGTTGACGGCGACGTTCTCGGCGATGTTGAGCGCGAACGCCGTCTTGCCCATGCTGGGGCGGGCCGCCAGCACGATCAGGTCGCCCGGCTGCAGCCCCGCGGTGTTGCGGTCCAGATCGTAGAAGCCGGTGCGCACGCCGGTGACGTCTTCGGCGCCGTTCTCGGCGAGTTCGGTGACGCGGTCGATCAGCTGCACCGCGAGCACGTCCATGGTCTGGAACCCCTGCTTGTTGCGGTTGCCTTCCTCGCCGATCTTGAAGATCTTGCCTTCCGCCTCGTCGAGGATCTGCGTGACCAGCCGGCCCTGCGGATTGAAGGCGTTCGTGGCGATCTCGTCGCTGGCGGCGATCAGCTTGCGCAGGATCGCGCGCTCGCGGACGATTTCCGAGTAGCGGCGCATGTTCGCCGCGCTCGGCACGCTCTGCGCGAGCGCGTTCAGATAGGCCAGCCCACCCGATTCCTCAGCCTTGCCGGCCATCTGCAGATGTTCGTGCACCGTGATGACGTCGGCCGGCCTGCTCGCGTTGATCAGCGCGCCGATGGCGCCGAAGATCACTTTGTGCTCGAAACGGTAGAAGTCTTCCGCCGTGACGACGTCGGCGGCGCGATCCCAGGCGCCGTTGTCGAGCAGCAGGCCGCCGAGCACGCTTTGTTCGGCCTCGATGGATTGGGGCGGCACGCGCAGGCGGGCGACCTCCTCGTCGCGGGCTTCGCCGCGGTTCGGGAGTGAGGAGTCGAATACGGTCGTCATGGATCGTCGATTCTTGCCGGAGGCGGCCGCATTGCGAAGTGGACCGCCCTGTGGATAGCAAAGGAACCTGTGCACAGTTCTGTGGACAAGCCGGTGAGCGACGCGGGACAACCCGGGACAACTGCCGCGCCAATGAAAAAGGCCGACTTCCGTCGGCCCCGTCGAACACCTGCGGGCGTGAAGGCCGCGCGGATTCAGTCTTGTTCGGCCACCACCTGCACCGTCACGTCGACGACGACATCGGTGTGCGCAGCCACGGAAACCGCATGTTCGCCGACCGTCTTCAACGGGCCGTTGGGCAGCCGGACCTGCGACTTGGCGATTTCGAAACCGTTCTTGGTCAGCGCTTCGGCGATATCCGCGTTGGTGACGGAGCCGAACAGGCGACCGTCGACGCCGGCTTTCTGCGAGATGCGGACGACCTTGCCGTTCAGCTTCTCCCCGACCGCTTGCGCGGTGGACAGCTTCTCGGCGGCCGCCTTCTCGAGGTCGGCGCGCTTGACTTCGAATTCCTTGATCGCGGTCGCCGTGGCGCGGCGCGCCCGGCGGGTCGGGATCAGGAAGTTGCGCGCATAGCCGTCCTTGACCTTGACGACATCGCCCAGGTTGCCCAGGTTGGCCACTTTTTCCAGCAGGATGATTTGCATGGCGGGCGACTCCTCAGACCTTGTGTTGATCGCTGTACGGCAGCAGCGCGAGGAACCGCGCGCGCTTGATGGCCGTGGTCAGCTGACGCTGGTAGAACGCGCGCGTGCCGGTCAGGCGGGCCGGCGTGATCTTGCCGTTCTCGCCGACGAAATCACGCAGCACGTCGACATCCTTGTAGTCGATGTGGTCGACCTTGGCGACCGTGAAACGGCAGAAGCGCTTGCGGCGGAACAGCAGCGATTGCTGGTTGCGCTTCGGGCGCTTGTCCTTGGAGAAACGGGACTTTGGCGGTGGCATGGTGATGGACCTCTGAAATGGTTTGCGACTGTTTGGGAACGGACGACCGGCGGTCTAGGCGTCGACATCGGTGACGTGGAAGACGAGACCTTTCCCGTTTCGCGACGGGGCGATGAAACCGGCGTAGTTCGCGGGCTGCCCCAAAGGCAACGCCACGAGCTTGCGGGTGATTTCACCGATCGCAACCGCGCGCAACGTCAGGACGAGCTTGCGCGGCTGTTTGTCTTCCATGACCTCGGACGCATGCCTCAGGCTCAGATCGAGCGCGGGCAACCCGGCCGGGGTGTACCGTGTCGCTCCGCGCTCCACCAGCTCGGCAGCGAGAATCAGGCGATTCATCGTTGCGGCGCGTCGCACGCGCGTTGCCGGCGGGGCGCGAAGTTCGCCTTCAGGCCGTCGCCTCCTGCGACGATGCCGACTTGCGGGCTTCTTCCTTCTCGACGGCCTTCATCATGACCGAAGGCGCGGTGTCCGCCTTGTCGCGCAGCACCGTCAAGTGGCGCAGCACGGCGTCGTTGAAGCGGAAGCCGGTTTCCAGCTCGACCAGCGCTTCCTTGCCGCACTCGATGTTGATGCAGATGTAGTGCGCCTTGGCGAGCTTCTGGATCGTGTAAGCCAGCTGGCGGCGGCCCCAGTCTTCGAGCCGGACGACCCGGCCACCTGAACTTGTGACGAGCGCCTTGTAGCGCTCCAGCATGGCCGGAACCTGTTCGCTCTGATCCGGATGGATCAGCAAAACGATTTCATAGTGACGCATGGACACTCCTTGTGGATTTCCAACGGCGTTGGAAGGAAGCCGCCCCGAAAGCGTCAACACTAAAGCGCTCGATCGAGCGCAACACGGGTGCGGCAAGGAAAGCCCACGAATATATCACAAGCCAGGGCTGCAATCCCGCCGCTGCGACGACGGCGCGCCGACAACCGGTTCGAGAGGCCCCCGGGATCCGGCTCCGCCCGACCAGCCGCGGCCACCCCCCGGGGCGGCGGGCGCCAGCCGTGGGAGCCGTCATCGCCACCTTGGGGCGGTCATTTCGCCAAGCGCATCCAGGTGTCGACCACCGAATCCGGATTCAGCGAAATCGACACGATGCCCTCCTGCGCCAGCCACTCGGCGAAATCGGGATGGTCGCTGGGGCCCTGGCCGCAGATGCCGATGTATTTGCCGGTCGCCCGGCAAGCCGTGATGGCGCGCGAGATCATCGCCTTGACGGCCGGGTCGCGCTCGTCGAAATCCTCGGCCAGCTGCGCGAGGCCGGAGTCGCGATCCAGCCCGAGCGTCAGCTGCGTCAGGTCGTTCGAGCCGATCGACATGCCGTCGAAGTGCTCGAGGAACTGGTCGGCCAGGATCGCGTTGCTGGGCACCTCGCACATCATGATCAGCTTCAATCCTTCGTGGCCGCGCTTCAAGCCCCGCTCCGCGAGCATCTCGGTCACGCGCTCCGCCTGGCGAACCGTGCGGACGAAGGGCACCATGATCTCGACGTTGACGAGCCCCATGTCCTGGCGCACGCGCTTGAGCGCCTCGCATTCCATCGCGAAGGCATCCTGGAATTCGGCGTTGATGTAGCGCGACGCGCCGCGGAAACCCAGCATCGGGTTCTCTTCGTCCGGCTCGTAGCGCGAGCCGCCGATCAGTTTCTTGTACTCGTTCGACTTGAAGTCCGACAAGCGCACGATGACCGGTTTGGGCCAGAACGCGGCGGCGATGGTCGCGATGCCTTCGGCGAGCTTTTCGACATAGAACGCGCGCGGCGAGGCATGCCCCCGCGCGACCGATTCGACCGCCTTCTTCAGGTCGGGGTCGATGTTCGGATAGTCCAGGATCGCCTTCGGATGGACGCCGATGTTGTTGTTGATGATGAATTCCAGGCGCGCCAGGCCGACGCCGGAATTGGGCAGCTGCGAGAAATTGAACGCGAGCTGCGGGTTGCCGACGTTCATCATGATCTTGATCGGGCTGTAGGGCATCTCGCCGCGCTGCACCTCGCTCACCTCGGTCTCGAGCAAGCCGTCGTAGACGAAACCGGTATCGCCTTCCGAGCACACCACCGTGACGAGGGCGCCGTCGTTGAGCACGTCGGTGGCGTCGCCGCAGCCGACGACCGCCGGGATGCCCAGCTCGCGCGCGATGATCGCCGCATGGCACGTGCGGCCGCCGCGGTTCGTGACGATCGCGCCCGCCCGCTTCATCACCGGCTCCCAGTTCGGATCGGTCATGTCGGCGACCAGCACGTCGCCCGGCTGAACCTGGTCCATCTCGGAGATCGAGCGGCAGACGCGCACGGGGCCGGTGCCGATCTTCTGGCCGATCGCGCGGCCTTCGGTCAGCACCGTGCCCGAGCTCTTGAGCTTGTAGCGGTGCTCGGCCTGGCCGGACGCTCGGCTCTTGACCGTCTCCGGGCGCGCCTGGAGGATGTACAGCCGGCCGTCGGCGCCGTCCTTGCCCCACTCGATGTCCATCGGGCGGCCGTAATGCTTCTCGATGATCACCGCGTACTTCGCGAGCTCGATCACGTCGGCGTCGTTCAGCGAATAGCGGTTGCGCTGCTCCGGCGGCGTATCGACGGTGCGCACGAGCCTGCCGTCCTTGGCCTTCTCCTGGGCCGACGCGAATTCCATCCGGATCAGCTTCGAGCCCAGGCTGCGGCGGATGACCGGGAACTTGTCGGCGGCGAGCGCGGGCTTGTGGACGTAGAACTCGTCGGGGTTGACCGCGCCCTGCACGACCGTCTCGCCCAGCCCGTAGCTGGAAGTGACGAACACGACGTCGGTGAACCCGCTTTCGGTGTCGAGCGTGAACATCACGCCGGCGGCTCCGAGGTCGGACCGCACCATCCGCTGCACCCCGGCCGACAGCGCCACCTCGGTGTCCGCGTAACCCTTGTGGACGCGGTAGCTGATCGCGCGGTCGTTGTAGAGGGACGCGAAGACTTCCTTCATCTTGTGCAGCACGTCCTCGATGCCGACGACGTTCAGGAAGGTTTCCTGTTGGCCGGCGAACGACGCGTCGGGCATGTCTTCGGCGGTCGCCGACGAGCGCACCGCGAACGACGCGTTGCCGTCGCCGGCAGACAGGCGCGCGAATTCGGCCCGCACCGCGGATTCGAAATCGGGCGGGAACGGGGCGTCCCCGATCCAGGCCCGGATCTCGCCGCCGGCTTCGGCCAGCGCGCGGACGTCGTCGGTGTCGAGCGGCTTCAAGCGCTTCTCGATGCGCTCGGTGAGCCCGCCGAACTTCAGGAATTCACGGAAGGCGTGCGCGGTGGTCGCGAACCCGCCGGGCACCCGGACGCCGGTGGCCGCCAGCTGGCTGATCATTTCGCCGAGGCTGGCGTTCTTGCCGCCGACCACGTCGACATCGGTCATCCTGAGTTGCTCGAACGGGACGACCAGGGCGGACGCCAAGCTGGGGTTGGACATGCGAAAGCTCCTTGATGATGGAAACGGGACTCCTCGCGCCGTTCGGCCCGACACGCGGTTCGACTTTTCTCGATTCTTCTTCTGCGTCGACGCGGCCCAGGGCGGAAACAGGCGTCCGGAAATATTTAGGGTTCGGTCGGCGGCGATTCTACGGACGATCTGCCTATGATCGGGTAGGACAATAGCGGAAACGCCGACCCATATGCCCAATCGCACCGTCTTCTTCGTTTCCGACGGCACCGGGATCACGGCCGAGACTTTCGGCAATTCGATCCTGGCCCAGTTCGAGGCCCGTCCGCGCAAAGTGCGCCGACCGTTCACCGACACCGTCGGCAAGGCCCAGAACGTGGTCGAGGAGATCAACCACACCGCCAAGGCGGAAGGAAAGAAGCCGATCGTCTTCATCACGATGGGCAGCGAGGAAGTGCGCAACGTGCTGACCGACAAGACCTGCGCAGGGGTGGTGATGGACATGTTCCGCACCTTCGTCGAACCGCTGGAAACCGAATTCGGCATCAAATCGAACCACCGGGTCGGCCGCTTCTCCGACGCCGCCGAGAGCCAGGAATACAACGAGCGCATCGAAGCGATCAACTTCTCGCTCGCCCACGACGACGGCCAGTCTTCGCTCAACCTGACCGCGGCGGACGTGATCCTGGTCGGCGTCAGCCGCTGCGGCAAGACGCCGACGACGCTGTATCTGGCGATGCAGCACGGCATCAAGGCGGCCAACTACCCGCTGATTCCGGAGGACTTCGAGCGCGGCCACCTGCCGTCCTCGCTGATGCCGTACAAGGCGAAATGCTTCGGGTTGACGATCGATCCGGAACGCCTGACCCAGATCCGCAACGAGCGGCGTCCGAACAGCAAATACGCGTCGCTCGAGAATTGCCGCTACGAGGTGCGCGAAGCCGAGACGATGATGAAGCGCGAGGGCATCAACTGGCTGTCGTCCACGCACAAGTCGATCGAGGAGATCGCCGCGACGATCTTGCGGGACATCAAGCCCGACAAAGTCATTTATTAGGGCCCCCACGCTCGCTGGCGCTCGCTGCCCCCCGAGGGGGTGTTCGCTTCGGGACCGGCGGAGCCGGATCCCTCGCTTTGCTTGAACTTCGTTCGGGCGCGTCAGCGGCGGCGCCGATTGACGGCCCCCACCGTTCGCGGGACGCCCACTGCCCCCCGAGGGGGTGTTCGCTTCGGGACCGGCGGAGCCGGATCCCCTGCTTTCTTGAACTCCGCTCGGGCGCGTGAGCGGCAGCGAATGATGGCCGCGACGATGGTGCTGGCGGAGGGCTCAGGATTCATCGAATCGCGGTGGCCGGGCCGACCGGGCGCTCTCGTACAGGCAGACCGCGGCGGCGGCGGCGACGTTGAGCGATTCCTCGCCGCCGGGTTGGGCGATCCGCACGCGCAGCGCGCAGGCCTCGGCGACGGCGTCTGCGATGCCCTTCCCTTCGTGTCCGAAGACCCAGGCGAGCGGATCGGGCAATGCGGCCTCGTGCAGCCACTGGGCGTCGCGCAGGTGCGTGCCGACGATGGGCAGGCCCAGCGCCGCGACGTCGGCGATGGCGGCGCCCTCCGTCAGCGTCAACGCGAAATGCGCGCCCATGCCGGCTCGCAGCACCTTGGGCGACCACAGCGCGACGCCGCCCTTGAGCGCGATGACTTGGCGGCAACCCATCGCGGACGCGGTCCGCAGGATGCTGCCGACGTTGCCGGGATCCTGCAGCCGATCGAGGACGACGGTGTTCACGCCGGGCAGCGGCGCGACCGCGGCGCCGGCCGCGATCAGGAACCCGATCGGCGCCGGCGACTCGAGATCGCTCAGCCCGCGCATCAACCCGTCGGGGATGCAGACGACCTCGGGCGCGCTCCGAGCGAGCGCGTTCAACGCCGCGTCGGCCCACGCCGATTCGGTGACGATCGCTTGGAGCGGCCTGCGTCCGCGCTCGACCAGCGCGCGGCACAGGTGGTCGCCCTCGAGCCAGAGACGGCCGAGCTTGCGGTAGGCCGCGGGCTCCGAGCGCAGCCGGCGCAAATCCTTGAGGAGGTCGTTGTGGCGCGAGCCGATCCGGCGAACGACGGTCATCAGGACGATCGGCGCAGCGCCGCCAGCCGCACCGGCGCGAAGGTTCGCCGGTGCCAGGCGCAGGGGCCGTGCTCGTCGAGCGCCGCGAGATGGGCGGCGGTGCCGTAGCCCTTGTGCGCGGCGAAACCGTATTGGGGATAGTGCTGCCCGTGGGCGACGCACAGGCGGTCGCGCGTCACCTTGGCCAGGATGGACGCGGCCGAAATCGCCGCCACCTTCGCGTCGCCGCCGACGATCGCCTCGGCCTGGAAGCGCAACCGCGGCAGCCGGTTGCCGTCGACCAGCACCTTGTGCGGCGGCAACCGCAGGCCCTCGACGGCGCGCTTCATCGCCAGCATCGTGGCTTGAAGGATGTTGATCGTGTCGATCTCCTCCACCGAGGCCTCGGCGACGCTGAACGCCAACGCGCAGGCGCGGATTTCGTCGAACAGGCGCTCACGCACGGCGGGCGACAGCTGCTTGGAGTCGTTCAGGCCGTCGATGCGCTTCAGGTCGTCGAGGATCACCGCCGCGGCCACCACCGGGCCGGCCAGCGGCCCGCGCCCCGCTTCGTCGACGCCGGCGACGAGGCCCACGTGGCCGTCGAAGCGCAACGGAATCTGTTCAGGCCTGGAGGACTTGCGCGATGGCATCGGCGGATTCTCGCACCGTGTCCCGGCGCAGCAGGTGATGAAGTTCGCGGAAGCGCACGCGCGTGCGCTCGCGCCGGGCATCGTCGTCCAGCCACGCGATCGTCTCGCGCGCGAGCGCCTGCGGCGTGGCGGCGCCCTGCAGGAGCTCCGGCACGACGAAATCCCGGCACAACACGTTCGGCAGGCCGACCCAGGGCTGATAGCGCATGCGCTGCATGCGCAGCGCGTTGAGCCGGCCGACGACATAGGTGATGACCATCGGACGCTTGAACAGCGCCGCCTCCAGCGTCGCGGTGCCGCTGGCGACCACGGCGACGTCGCAAGCCGCGAGCGCCTCGTGCGAACCGCCGTCGAGCAGCGCCACGGGCACGCCCGGCGCGTGCAGCGGCAGCATCGGCCCGAGCAGCTCCCGCATGCCCGGGGCCGCGGGCAGCAAGAAGCGCAGGCCGGGCCGCTGGCGGTGCATCAACGCGGCGGCGGCGAGCTGGCGCGGCGCGATGAGCTTGACCTCGGTGCGGCGGCTGCCCGGCAGCAGCGCCACGACCTGCGCCGCTTCCGGCAGCGCCAGCCCCGCGCGCCCGGCGGTGCGCGGCGGCTCGATCGGGATGACTTCGGCCAGCGGATGGCCGACGAACGTCGCCCGGACGCCGTGCGCGCGCAGCAGATCGGGCTCGAACGGGAACAGGCACAACACGTGGTCGGCCGACGCGGCCAGCGTCTTCACGCGTTCGCCGCGCCATGCCCAGATCGACGGACAGACGAAATGCACGGTCTTGATGCCGGCGCCGCGCAGCCGCTCCTCGAGCCCGAAGTTGAAATCGGGCGCGTCGACGCCGACGAACACGTCGGGGCGCTCGGCGATCAGCCGGTCGCCGAGCCGGCGGCGGATGCCGGACAGTTCGCGGTAATGCATCAGCACGTCGACATAGCCGAACAGCGACAGCTTCTCCGCCGGCCACCACGCGTCGAAGCCGAGCGCGGCCATGCGCGGGCCGCCGATGCCGGCGGCGGCCATGCCCGGCCAACGCTTCTTCAGGCCTTGCAGCAGCAGGCCGGCGAGCAGGTCGCCGGACGTCTCGCCGGCGACCATCCCGAGCCGCGGCGCGCGGTCCGGCGCCGTCACCTCACGAGGCCGCGGGTCGCGGACCCGATGAACGCGAGCATCGCGTCGATGTCGGCGTCCGCCGCGGGGTCGCCGGTGCGAAAGCCGTCGATCTCGGTTTTCGCGAGCTCGAGCGTCTGGTTCTTGCGGTAAAGCGCGCGGTGCATGCCGCGGATGGCGGCGATGCGCTCGGCGCTGAAATCCCGGCGCTTGAGGCCGGTCAGGTTCACCGCGCGCAGCGCGAGCGGGTGGCCTTCGGCGGTCATGAAGGGCGGCACGTCCTGGGCGACATGGGCCTGGAAGCCGATCATCGCGTGCGCGCCGACGTGGACGAACTGATGGACGCCGGTCAGCCCGCCGATCACTGCCCAATCGCCGACATGCACATGGCCGGCCAGGGTCACGCCGTTGGCCAGCACCGTGCGGTCGCCGATGCGCACGTCGTGGGCGACGTGGACGTAGGCCATGATCCAGTTGTCGCTGCCGATGCGCGTGACGCCCTCTTCCTTGCGCGTGCCGGTGTTGAACGTGCAGAACTCGCGGATCGTGTTGCGGTCGCCGATGCGCAGTTCGGTCAGCTCGTCGCCGTGGCTCATGTCCTGCGGCATCGCGCCGATCGAGCTGAACGGGTGGAAGCGGTTGTCGCGGCCGATGGTGGTGCGGCCTTCGACCACGCAATGCGGGCCGATCACCGTGCCGCCGGCGATGCGCACGTGCGGCCCGATGATCGAATAGGCACCGACGGCCACGGACGCGTCCAGCTCGGCGGCCGGATCGACGAGCGCGGTCGGATGGATCTGGGTCATGCGGTTCCCGGGGCTCTCAGGGCCGCACCGCGCGCACCGTGCACATCAGCGAAGCCTCGACCGCCAGCTCGCCGCCGACCGTCGCGCGCGTGCTGTACTTGTAGATGCCGGCCTTCTTGCGCTCGACGGTCGATTCGAGGACCATCTGGTCGCCCGGCTCGACCACGCGCTTGAACCGCGCGCCGTCGATGCCGACGAAGTAATACAGGCGCTCGCCGTTGGACTCCTCCCCTTCGGACGCGAACGACAGCAGCGCGGAAGCCTGGGCGAGCGCCTCCAGCATCAGCACGCCCGGCATCACCGGCCGGTTCGGGAAATGGCCGGCGAAGAACGGCTCGTTGATCGTGACGTTCTTCAGCGCCTTGATGCGCACGTCCTTCTCGTATTCGACGACGCGGTCGACGAGCAGGAACGGATAGCGGTGCGGCAGCTTCTTCAGGATTTGGTGGATGTCCATCAACATGGGGGTCTCATGCTTTCTTTTCGAGCGCTTTTTCCAAGTTCCGCACGCGCTCGCGGAGCGCGTACAGGTTGCGCAGCGTCACCGCGTTCTTCTCCCAGCTGGCGTGATCGTCGACCGGGAAGATCGCCGTGTACACCCCCTTCTTGCGCAGGGAATGCATGACCATGGTGGAGGCCGACACGGTGACGCCGTCGGCGATCTCGATATGGCCCTGGATCATCGCGGCCCCGCCGATCGACACGTTGCGCCCGACCTTCGTGCTGCCGGCGATGCCCACGCAGGCCGCCATCACCGTGTGCGCGCCGATGCGGCAGTTGTGGCCGATCTGGATCTGGTTGTCGAGCTTGACGCCGTCTTCCAGCACCGTGTCCTCGAGCGCGCCGCGGTCGACGCAGGTGTTGGCGCCGATGTCGACGTCGTCGCCGATGCGCACGCCGCCCAGCTGCTCGATGCGCTCCCAGCGCCCTTGGGTGGGCGCGATGCCGAAGCCGTCCGCGCCGATCACCGCGCCGCTCTGGAACACGCAGCGCTCGCCGACGCTGCAGCCGGCGGCGATCGTGACGCGCGGATGCAGCAGGCTGTCGGCCCCGACGCGCGAGCCGGCGCCGATCACGCAGTGCGCCCCGAGCTGCACGCGTTCGCCGACCACCGCGCCGCTCTCGACGACGGCGAACGGCCCGATCGCCGCGCTGGCGGCGACGCTCGCGTCGGGGGCGATCCAGGCGGACGGGTGGATGCCGGCCGGCGGCGCCGGGCGCAGCCGCTTCGCCCACCACTGGGTCAGGCGCGCGAAATAAAGGTAGGGATCGTCGGTGACGATGAGCCGGCACCCGTCGGGTGCGGCGGGAACCAGCGCGGGAGCGAGCACGACGGCGCCGGCCCTGCTGGCCTCGAGCGACGCGCGCAGCTTGGGCTGGGCGATGAAGGCGATCGCGTCCGCACCCGCGGATTCCAACGGGGCGATGCGCGCGATGGCCTGCGCGGGGTCGCCGCGCAGTTCACCGCCCAGCGCCGCGACGATCTCACCCAGGCGCACCGAGTCCATCCCGCGGGCCGCGTCGCCTTACTTGCCGGAGTTCAGCGCGTCGATCACTTTCTGCGTGATGTCGACCTTCGAGCTGAAATAGATGACCAGCTGATCCTGCAGGATCACGTCGTAGTGCTCGTTGTCGCCGATCGCCTTGATCGCGCGGTTGGCGCGTTCGGCGACGCTGGATAGTTCCTCGTTCTTGCGCTGGGTCAGGTCTTCCTGGAATTCCCGGTGCTTGCGCTGCAGGTCGCGGTCGAGTTCGACCAGCTCGCGCTGGCGGCGCGCCTTCTCGGCTTCGGACAGCGTCGGGGAGTCCTTGTCGAGCTTGTCGGCCTGGGCGCGCAGCGCCGCGTTCTGGTCGTTCAGGTCCTTCTCGCGCTTGCCGAATTCGGCCTCGAGCTTTTGTTGCGCGCGCTTGGCCGGCTCGGCCTCGCGCAGCACGCGTTCGCTGTTGACGTAGCCCACTTTCAGTTGCTGGGCGGAGACGGCGGCCGACACGCAGGACAGCAGCAGTGCGAACAACAATTTCATGGGACTGACTTTCATCAAAACGCCGTACCGACTTGGAACTGAAACTTTTGGATTCTATCGTTCGGCTCGGCTTTGATCGGCAGGCCATAGCTCAATTTGAACGGGCCCACCGGAGACGTCCAGCTCAGGCCGATGCCGGCCGACGAACGCAGCGAGCTGAGGTCGATGTGCTCATCGTCCGCCCAGACGTTGCCGGCGTCCAGGAAGGCGAACAGGCGCAGGCTCTTGTCGTTCGCAGCGCCCGGCACCGGGATGTAGAGCTCGTTGTTGATGTTCACCTTTTTCGAGCCGCCGATGAACGCGCCGGTCACGTCGACCGAACCCTTGCCCAGCGACCCCTGTTCGAACACGCGCACCGAACCGAGTCCGCCGCCGTAGAAATTCTTGAAGACCGGATAAGGCTTGCCGCTCAAGCCGAACCCGTAGCCGACCTCGCCGTTGATGCCGAGGGAGAAATGGGCGCCGAGGTCGATGTACTGCGTCACCTGCGTGTTCAGCCGCGCGTACCGCACGTCGCCCCAGAGGCTGAAGTCGGTGTTGATGCGCGCGTAGCGGCCGCTGGTCGGCGCGACGCCGCTGTCGCGCTGGTCGCGCGCCCAGCCGGCCGTGATCGGGAACGAATTCGCGTAAGCGCCGAACTTGTTGACGAAGATCACGTAGCTGTCGGGCACGCCGTCGGAGGTGCCGATGTGCGTCTGCTCGGCGCCGAGGCCCACGAACACCGTGTCGAACTCCGAGTACGGCAACCCGAAACGGATCGCCGCGCCCGGCGTCGACACCGCGTAGGCGCTGCCCACGCTGTTGAGCGGGCGCGACGTGCGGTAGTACAGGTCGAGGGTGCGCGAGATGCCGTCGTCGGTGAAGTACGGGTCGGTCTCGCTGATCGAGAGGTTCCTGTTCGTCTTCGCCGTGCTGACGTCGAGCGCGAGGTAGTTGCCCGTGCCGAAGACGTTTTCCTTCTTGATCGAGCCGGTCAGCGACAGCTTGTCCGTCTGCGAATAGCCCGCCGCCAGGGTCAGGTTGCCGGTGGGCTTCTCGACGACGTTGACGGTCAGGTCGACCTGGTCGGGCGCGCCGGGCACTTCGTTGGTGTCGATGTCGACGCTGCTGAAGAAACCGAGGCGGTCGACGCGGTCGCGCGACAGCTTGATCTTCGAGCCGTCGTACCACGCGGATTCGAACTGGCGGAACTCGCGGCGGATCACCTCGTCGCGCGTGATCGTGTTGCCGGCGAGGTTGACGCGGCGGACGTAGGCGCGCCGCCCCGGATCCGACGCGAGCACGACGACCACCTGCCCGGTGGCGCGATCGATCTCGGGCCGCGGGTCGATGTGCGCGAACGCGTAGCCGTAGGTGCCGTACAGGTCGGTGAACGCGCGCACGGTCGCGGTGACGTCGTCGCCGTGGTAGGACGAGCCGGGCTTGAGCTTGACCAGGTTCTCGAACGCCGCTTGGCGCCCGAGGTAGTTGCCTTCGAGGCGCACGCCGGTGACCGTGTAGGGCTGGCCTTCCGAGACGGTGATCGTGATCGTGATCGTCTGCTTGTCGGGCGAGATCGTGACCTGGGTCGACGTGATGTCGAACTCGAGGTAGCCGCGGTTCAGGTAGAAGGCGCGCAGCTTCTCGAGGTCGGCGTTGAGCTTGGTGCGGGAATACCGGTCGGACTTGGTGTACCAGGTCAGCCAGCCGCCGGTGGTCAGGTCGAGTTCGCCGAGCAGCTTCGATTCCGAGAACGCCTTGCTGCCGATGATGCGGATGTCGCGGATGTAGGCGACGTCGCCTTCCGACACCTTGAACGTGACGTTCACGCGATTGCGCTCGAGCGGCGTCACGGTCGTGACGACCTCGGCCGCGTACAGGCTCTTGCCGAGGTATTGGCGCTTGATCTCCTGCTCGGCGCGATCGACGATGGCCTTGTCGAACGGCAGGCCTTCGCCGATGCCGGCATCCTTCAGCGCCTTCGTCAGCGTGTCCTTGTCGAACTCCTTCGTGCCGAGGAAGTTCACCGACGCGATGGTCGCGCGTTCATCGACGACGACGACGACGACGTCGCCCTCGACGTCGATGCGGACGTCCTTGAACAGCCCCGTCGCGAACAAGGCGCGCAGCGCGCCGGCGGCCTTGTCGTCGGTGTAGCCGTCGCCGACGCGGAACGGCAGCACGGAGAACACGCTGCCGGGGTCGGTGCGCTGCAGGCCCTCGACGCGGATGTCGCGAATCTGGAAGGGGTCGACCGCGGATGCCGCGCCTGGCAACATCGCGCCCGCAAGAACCACGCACGCGGCGACAGGGCGCATCAAGCTCGGGAAGAGTGGAGACATCAGATGTTCATTGCAGGCCCAGATGGCGGGCCACATCGTTGGAAAGGGCGAGAGATATCAGCAGCAGGAGTATCAAAGCCCCGCCGCGCTGCAGCCAGATTTGCCACAGCTCGGAGACCGGGCGACCGGTCGCACCCTCGAACAGATAATACAGCAGCGTCCCCCCGTCGAGCATGGGGATGGGCAGAAGGTTCAGCACGCCCAGGCCGACGCTGACCATCGCGATGAAACGCAGGAACGGCGCCACGCCCAGGTGCGCCGAACTGGTCGCGGCTTCCGCGATCGTCCCCGGCCCTCCGAGGTTCCTGATCGACGCGCGGCCCGTCAGCATCCGGCCGAACATCGTCAGCGAACCGGTGGCCTGCCGCCAGGTCTGCGACAGCCCCAGGCGCAGCGCTTCGAGCGGCGTCGCGCGCACCAGCACGTGGTCGTAGGGGCCGAAAGCGACGCCCACCCGCGCCACCTTCTCGCCGTTGACGGTCTCGATGCGAGGCGTCACCGGGACGACGATCGTCCGGCCCGCGCGCAGCACGCCCCACTGCATCGTGCGCGCCGCGTCGCCGCCGGCGCTGGCGACGATCAGGCCGCGCAGCGACTGCGCATCGGCCACCGGGCGGGGGGGGGCCCGCGGGGCGGGGGGGCCGGCCCCCCCCCCCCCCCCCCCCCC